>JBOGIE010000016.1:16313-19268 GCA_050742435.1 Acidimicrobiales bacterium
ACCCGGAGGCCGCTGACCGTCCCTAGGAGCCCTCGGGGGCGAGCACCCACACCTCCTCCTCGCCCAGGGCGTCCTGCAGGGCCCGTACCGAGCGGCCCACGGCGGGGTCCTCGCCGTCCCACACGGCCAGGGCCTCGTGGGCGTTGCGAGCCAGCCAGGCGTCCCGGCGCCGAAGGGCGGCCCCGGCCAGCTGGCGGGTGGCCGGGGCCTTGGCCTGGAGGGTGACGGTCGACTGCGCCCCGTCCAGCAACTCCCGGTAGTGGCGCCGCGACGACTCCGGCCACTGCGAGTCCGGGTCGGGATAGGGGAGGACGGCGACGTAGGGCACCCCGGCCTCGGCCGCGGCCTCGGCGGCCAGCTGCTCGGTCCCCAGGCCCAGCCCGGTCAGGAGGACGAGGTCCGGGTGGAGCTGGCGCTTGGCGGCCAGCACCTCGGCCAGCCTGGCCCGCACCCGGTCGGCGGTGGGGTTGGCGTCGTAGCCGCCGAGCTCGGGCGGGCGGTGGCCGGTCACCGCGACCAGCCGGCCCGGTGGCAGGCGAGGATCACCGGGCGCGTCCGGAGGGCCGAGGTCGGATGGCGTGCCGTCGCCCGTGCGGCCGGTCTGGGTTCGGGCCGCCTCCACGGCCAGGCGGTCGACCAGGTCGTTGGCCGGGTCGTCGCTGTGGCCCTTGACCCAACGGAAGGCCACCCGGGTGGGGTCGGCGCGGACCGCCGCGATCAGCGGCTCCCAGAGGTCGCGGTTGGCCACCGGCTTCTTGGCCGTGTTCACCCACCCCCGCTTGAGCCACCCCTCCCACCACCGGTCCCGGAAGCAGTTGACGACGTAGGTGGAGTCGCTGACCACCACGAGGGGGCCGTCGAAGGCCCGTACCGCCTCCAGGGCGGCCTTGATCTCCATGCGCTGGTTGGTGGTGTGGGCCTCGGCCCCGCTGGCGAACCGCCCCCCGGGCACCGCCCACGCCCAGCCCCCGGGCCCCGGGTTCCCGAGGCACGCGCCGTCGGTGTACACCTCGGTGACGGTCGACGGGCCGGGCATTCGCTCAGGTCTACTCGCGGCCGGGTGAGAGACTGGACGGGTGATCTTCGACGGTTTCTCCCAGCAGCTCCCCGACATCGACCCGCAGGAGACGGCGGAGTGGGTCGACTCTCTCGAGATCGTGGCCGACGAACGGGGCCGCACCCGGGCCCGGTTCCTCCTGATGAAACTGCTGGAGCGGGCCCGGGAGCTGGGCGTGGGCCTCCCCAACACGGTCTCCAGCCCCTACATCAACACCATCCCCCCGGAGAAGGAGCCCTGGTTCCCGGGTGACGAGCACATCGAGCGCCGCATCCGGGCCTTCATCCGCTGGAACGCCGCGGTCATGGTCAGCCGGGCCAACAAGCGGGCCAAGGGCATCGGCGGCCACCTGGCCACCTACGCCAGCTCGGCCTCGCTGTACGAGGTGGGCTTCAACCACTTCTTCCGGGGCAAGGACAACGGCCAGTCGGGTGACCAGGTCTACTTCCAGGGCCACGCCGCCCCCGGCATCTACGCCCGGGCCTTCCTCGAGGGCCGGTTCACCGAGGCCCAGCTCGACCACTTCCGCCAGGAGATCAGCGGCGGCCCGGGGGGCGGCCTGTCGAGCTACCCCCATCCCCGCCTGATGCCGGACTTCTGGGAGTTCCCGACGGTGTCGATGGGCATCGGGCCCATCCATGCCGTCTACCAGGCTCGGTTCAACCGCTACCTGCTCAACCGGGAGCTGGCCGACACCAGCAAGTCGCGGGTCTGGTGCTTCCTGGGCGACGGGGAGTTCGACGAGCCCGAGAGCATCGCCGGCCTCACGCTGGCCGCCCGGGAGCAGCTCGACAACCTCATCTTCGTGGTCAACTGCAACCTCCAGCGCCTCGACGGCCCGGTACGGGGCAACGGCAAGGTCATCCAGGAGATGGAGGCCCTGTTCCGCGGGGCGGGCTGGAACGTCGTCAAGGTCATCTGGGGCTCGGGCTGGGACCCCCTGCTGGCCCGCGACGTCGACGGCGTCCTGCTCAACAAGATGAACACCACCCTCGACGGCGAGTTCCAGAAGTACGCCACCGAGAGCGGGGCCTACATCCGCGAGCACTTCTTCGGCCCCGACCCCCGGCTGCGGGCCATGGTCGAGCACCTCTCCGACGACGACCTCCGCAACCTGCCCCGGGGCGGGCACGACTACCGCAAGCTGTACGCCGCCTACTCGGCCGCCATCGAGCGCAACGGCGCCCCCACGGTCATCCTGGCCAAGACCATCAAGGGCTGGACGCTGGGCCCGGGATTCGAGGCCGTCAACGCCACCCACCAGATCAAGGAGATGTCCAGGCAGCACCTGTCGACGTTCCGGGAGCGGCTGCACCTGGAGGACGAGATCCCCGAGGAGGCGCTGAACGCCCCCGAGCCGCCGTACTACCGGCCCTCGGAGAAGTCGGTCGAGTACGAGTACATGATGGAGCGGCGCCGGGCCCTGGCCGGGTCGCTGCCCAAGCGGGTGGTCCGCAAGAAGACCCTCCCGGCGCCCGACGAGAAGGTCTTCACCGGCCTGCAGGGCGGGTCGGGCAAGCGGGAGTACTCGACGACCATGGCCATGACCGGCCTCCTGCGGGACCTGCTCCGGGACAAGGGCATGGGCGCCAGCATCGTGCCGATCATCCCCGACGAGGCCCGGACGTTCGGCATGGACGCCCTCTTCCCAGAGGTCAAGATCTACGCCCCGTTCGGCCAGCTGTACGAGCCGGTCGACGCCGCCTTCCCCCTGTCCTACAAGGAGTCCCAGAAGGGCCAGATCCTCGAGGAGGGGATCACCGAGGCCGGCTCCATGGCCTCGTTCACCGCGGCGGGGACGTCGGCGGTCACCCACGGCAAGCCCATGGTGCCGTTCTTCGTCTTCTATTCCATGTTCGGCTTCCAGCGGGTGGGCGACCTCATCTGGGCGTTCGGCG
>JBOGIE010000017.1:0-19163 GCA_050742435.1 Acidimicrobiales bacterium
CCCGACGGCATGGCCCACGTCGCCGAGCTGCTCGATCTCCAGCCGGCGGAGGTCTACGGCACCGCCAGCTTCTACGACATGCTCTTCACCCATCCGGTGGGGCGCCACCTGGTCTCGATCTGTACCAACCTGGCCTGCCTGCTGACCGGGGCCCAGGAGCTACTCGAGCACGCCGAGGGCCGCCTTGGGATCGCCGCCGGGGGCACGACGGCCGACGGCGAGTTCACCCTCGAGGAGGTGGAGTGCATCGCCTTCTGTGGCGCCGCCCCCTGCCTGGCCGTGAACTGGCGCTTCTTCGGCGACGTGAGCAACGACGACTTCGACCGCCTGGTCGACGACCTGGCGGCCGGCCGGCTGGCCGACGACGTGCCGCCCCACGGCACCCTCAACCGGGTCCGGCGGCGGGTGGGCCTGACCGCCGGTGGCCCCCCGCAGACCCCGAGGGACGAGGAGGGGGCCAGCGCGCCCCAGGACACGCCGAGATGATCACCGACGCTCCCGCCATCGTCACCGCCCGCATCGGCGTACCCCAGTCCTGGACGCTGAAGTCCTACCTCGAGAACGGCGGTTACGAGGGGCTGCGCAAGGCCCTCACCATGGACCCGGGCGATGTCAGCCAGGAGGTCCTCACCGCCAACCTGCTCGGGCGGGGTGGGGCCGGCTTCGAGGCCGGCAAGAAGTGGGGGATGCTGCGCAAGGCCGAGCCGGTGTACCTGGTGATCAACGGCGACGAGAGCGAGCCCTGCACCTTCAAGGACCACATGCTCATCGAGGCCGACCCCCACCAGATCATCGAGGGGACGCTGATCTGCGCCTACGCGGTCGGTGCCGCCCAGGCCTTCATCTACGTGCGGGGCGAGTTCGCCCTCGGCCTCGAGCGCCTGCAGTCGGCCCTGAACGAGGCCTACGCCTTCGGCGCCGTCGGCCCCGACATCCTGGGCTCGAACTTCTCGATCGACGTGGTCGTGCACCCGGGCGCCGGCGCCTACATCTGCGGCGAGGAGACCGCCCTGCTGGAGAGCCTGGAGGGCAAGCGGGGCTTCCCCCGGGACAAGCCGCCCTACTTCCCGGCCGCCATCGGGCTCTACAAGGCGCCCACCATCGTCAACAACGTCGAGACGGTGTCGAACCTCCCGTGGATCGTCACCAACGGCGGCCAGGCTTTCGCCGACCTCGGCGTCGGCCGGTCGGCCGGCACCCGCCTCTTCTCGGTCTCCGGCCACGTCAAGCGGCCGGCCAACTACGAGATCGAGATGGCCAAGACCACCTTCCGCGACCTGCTGTACGACCCCAAGCTCGGCGGCGGCATCCGTAACGACAACCAGCTCAAGGCGTTCGTTCCCGGCGGGGTGTCGGCGCCCTGGTTCGGTCCCGACCAGGTCGACATGGCCCTCGACCAGGACGCGGTCGGCAAGGCCGGGTCCATGCTGGGGTCCGGGTCGGTGGTCGCCATGGACGACACCACGTGCATGGTCCGGGCCGCGTGGCGGATCACCCGGTTCTTCCACCGGGAGTCGTGCGGGCAGTGCACCCCGTGCCGGGAGGGCGGGGGCTGGCTCGACAAGGTCATGCGCCGCATCGAGCTGGGCCAGGGCCGGGAGTCCGACCTCGACCTGCTCCTCGACGTCTGTGACAACATCGCTCCCGGCCTCGGCTGGCCGCCCCAGAAAACCACCATCTGCGTGCTCGGTCCGTCCATCCCCTCCTCGATCGTCTCGGGCATCAAGATGTTCCGCGACGAGTTCCTCGTGCACATCAAGGAAGGGGCCTGTCCGTTTGGCTGACGAGCCCATCAAGATCACCGTCGACGGCAAGGTCATGCAGGCCAAGCCGGGGGAGATGGTGATCGCCGCGGCCGAGCGCAACGGCGTCTACATCCCCCGCTTCTGCTGGCACCCGCGCATGCGCCCGGTCGGGATGTGCCGGATGTGCCTGGTGGAGGTCAAGGGCCCCCGCGGCTTCGCCCTCATGCCCGCCTGCTACGTGCCGGTGGCCGACGGCCAGGAGGTCGTCACCGACTCGCCCAAGGTGAAGAAGGCGCAGGACGGCGTCCTCGAGTTCCTCCTGATCAACCACCCCCTCGACTGCCCGGTGTGCGACCGGGGCGGCGAGTGCCCTCTCCAGGACCAGACGTTCGCCTTCGGGCCGGGAGAGAGCCGGTTCGTCGAGGAGAAGCGCCACTGGGCCAAGCCCATCCCGATCAACCCGCTGGTCGCCCTCGACCGTGAGCGCTGCATCCAGTGCTCGCGCTGCACCCGGTTCGCCGACGAGGTGGCGGGCGACGCCATGATCGACTTCGTCGGCCGGGCCGACATGACCGAGATCAACACCTTCCCCGACAAGCCGTTCACGTCCAACTTCAGCGGGAACGTCGTCCAGATCTGTCCGGTCGGGGCGCTCACGGCCACGCCGTACCGGTTCCGGGCCCGGCCCTGGGACCTCGAGGTGGTGGAGTCCACCTGCACCGCCTGCGCGGTGGGCTGCCGGATCGCCGAGCAGTCGTCGACCAACCGCCTCATCCGCCACCTGGGGGTCGACAGCGACCCGGTGAACCACGGCTGGCTGTGCGACAAGGGCCGCTTCTTCTACGAGATGATCGACAACCCGGCCCGGCTCCGGAACCCGCTGGTCCGCAAGGACGGGCAGCTGGTCGAGGGCAGCTGGAACGAGGCCATGACGATGATCGCCGACCGCCTCCGCCGCGTCCGCGATGACGCCGGGCCCGAAGCCATCGGCGTCCTGGGCGGGGCCCGCCTGGCCAACGAGGACGCCTACGCCTGGGCCAAGCTGGCCAAGGGCGTGCTGGGCACCGACAACGTCGACTGCCAGATGGGCGACGGGCTGCCGGCCGAGCTGGTCTTCGGCCTCCCCCGGGCCACAATCGACGAGGCATGCTCGGCCGGGGCCGTGCTCGTCGTCGGCACCGACGTCAAGGAGGAGCTCCCGGTCTTCTACCTGCGGCTCCGGGAGGGTGTGAACGACCGGGGCGTGAAGCTCATCGAGCTCATGCCCCAGGGCAGCGGCCTCAGCTCGCTCGCCGCCGTGCGCCTCCAGCACCGTCCGGGCGAGGCCGCCGTCGTCGCCCGGGCCCTGGCCGCCGAGCGGGTGCCGAACGACGGGGCGGGGGGCGTGTCGGCGGTGGACCTGGGCGCCGCCGCCGAGGCGCTGGCCGGTGCCGAGTCGGTGGTCATCGTCCTGGGCCGGGGGTCGGTCGCCGAGTCGGCCGAGAGCATCGCCGACGCCGCCGGTGTGCTGGCCGCCGCCCTGCCCGACGCCACGTTCCTGTCCGGCCTGCGGCGGGGCAACGTCCACGGGGCGCTCGACATGGGCCTGGCGCCGGGCCTCCTGCCGGGCCGGGTGTCGCTGGACGACGGGCGGGCCTGGTTCACCGAGGCCTGGGGAGGCGTGCCCGCCAGCCGGGGACTCGACGCCGGGGGCATCCTGGCCGGGGCGGCCGCCGGCCGCATCCAGGCGCTGGTGCTGGTCGGCGCCGACCCGAGCACCGACTTCCCCGACCGCACCCTTGCCCGTGAGGCGCTGGCCGGGGCCGCCTTCACCGTCGTCGTCGACCTGTTCGGCACCGACCACGTGGCCGGCGACGGCCCCATCTCCTCCGCCGACGTGGTCCTCCCGGCCGCCGGCTTCGCCGAGCGCCCGGGCACCAGCACGAACATGGAGGGGCGGGTCACCCGTCTCGGCCAGAAGGTGACCGCCCCTGGCACGTCCCGGCCGGACTGGATGATCGCCACCGAGCTGGCCCTCCGCCTCGGCGCCGACCTCGGCTTCGAGACCCTCGACGAGATCGCCCTCGAGGTCGAGCGACTCGCCCCGGCCTACGCCGGCCTCACCCCCCAGCTCCTCGCCCGTCCCGGCTACCGCGACGGCGTGGTGGTGCCCCTGTCCGACGGCCGGCCCACCGAGAGTGACCGGGCGGTGGAGGCCATCGAGGTCACCGCCACCGCCGCCCACCTCGGACAGGTCCTCCCGGAGAGCGACCCCGACTCCTCCGCCCGCCTGGCGCCACTGGCCGGGGAGCCCGAAGCGCCCACGGCGGCGCCGGCCATGGGCCGCCCGCCGCTGCTCAGGTTCCAGCCCGGCCCCGCTGCCAAGCCCTCACCGGTGGCGCCGGTCGACGCCTATTCGCTGCGCCTCGTCGCCGTCCGCAACCTGTACGACGCGGGCGCCATGGTGCAGCGCTCGCCGTCGCTCGCCGCCCTGGCCGAGGGCCCCTGCCTGCGGGCCAACCCCGCCGACCTCGGGCGGATGGGGGTGACCACGGGCGACCGCGTGCGGGTGTCGTCCTCGAGGCGGTCGCTCGTGCTCGACGTGGCCGCCGACGCCCGCGTGCTCCGGGGCTCGGCGGTGCTGGTGTTCAACGCCCCGGGCGCGGGGGCGGCCGAGCTGATCGACGCCACCCAGCCCGTCACCGACCTCCGGGTGGAGACGGTGAAGCCCGGTGGCGGAGAGGCGCGGGGCTAGATGGGCGACCCTCTCTTCGAGAACGGGGTCGACCTCACCGTCTTCCTGATCGTGGCCCTGAAGGTCGTGGTCGTCTTCGCCTTCCTCATGGTCGCCGTGCTGTTCATGGTCTGGTTCGAGCGCAAGGTCATCTCCGACATGCAGAGCCGCATCGGACCCGACCGGGCCGGGCCGTGGGGCATGCTCCAGACCCTGGCCGACGGCATCAAGCTGTTCTTCAAGGAGGACCTGCTGCCGGACCAGGCCGACCGGCGGGTGTTCCGCCTGGCGCCCTTCCTGTCGATCGTCCCCGCCTTCCTCGCCTTCGCCATCGTCCCGGTCGGCGGCACGATCTCCATCGCCGGGCGGGAGACCCACCTCCAGCTGGCCGACCCCCCGATGGGGGTCCTCTTCCTCGTGGCCGTGTCGTCCATCGCCGTGTACGGCATCATGCTCGCCGGCTGGTCGTCGGGTTCGAAGTACCCCCTGCTGGGCGCGGTGCGGGCGTCGGCTCAGATGGTGTCCTACGAGGCGGCCCTCAGTCTGTCGATAGCCGCCGTCGTGCTGGCCGCGGGGTCGCTGTCCACCCGCGAGATCGTCATCGCCCAGGAGGGGTGGCGTTGGAACCTCTGGGTCCTCGGAGTGGTCCCCTTCGTCGTCTTCGTGATCGCCGCCACCGCGGAGACCAACCGGCCGCCCTTCGACCTGGTGGAGGCCGAGCAGGAGCTGGTGGGCGGCTTCCACACCGAGTACTCCTCTATCAGCTTCGCCCTGTTCTTCCTGGCCGAGTTCATGAACGTCGTCACCATGTCGGCCATCGCCGTGACCTTGTTCCTGGGCGGGCCCAACGGGCCCGCGATCGGCTTCCTCTCCGACCTGTGGCCGGTGGTGTGGTTCATGGCCAAGCTGCTGCTGTTCCTGTTCGGCTACGTATGGCTCCGGGCCACGCTGCCCCGCTTCCGCTACGACCAGCTCATGGATCTCGGGTGGAAGAAGCTCATCCCCCTGTCGCTGTACTGGCTGCTGCTGATCGCCGCCCTCCGGATCGGGCGGGACCAGGGCTGGAATGCCGTCGTGGTGCTCCTGGTGGGCGTGGCGGTGGGCGCGGTGGCGTGGGGAGCGCTCAGCGCCGCCCTGCGCCACGCGTCGACGGTGGAGGCCACGACGTGAGCGGAGGCGCCTGATGGGATACCTCGACGGGTTCAAGGTCACCCTCAAGCAGATGTGGGGCGACCGCGTCACGAACGAGTACCCCGACGTGAAGCGCCCGCGCGGCGAGCGGTTCCACGGCCGCCACGTCCTCAACCGGTACGAGGACGGGATGGAGAAGTGCATCGGGTGCGAGCTGTGCGCAGGGGTGTGCCCGGCCCGGTGCATCTACGTCCGGGGCGCCGACAACCCGCCGGACAACCCGGTGTCGCCCGGAGAGCGCTACGGCTTCGTCTACGAGATCAACTACCTCCGCTGCATCCACTGCGACCTCTGCGTGGAGGCCTGCCCCACCGAGGCGATTACCGAGTCCAAGCTCTTCGAGTTCTCCTTCACCGACCGCCAGGACGCCATCTACACCAAGGCCGAGCTGGTCGTGGGCGACGACGGCCACCCCCGGAAGCTGCCCTGGGAGGACTGGCGCCCCGGCGACGAGGTCCACACGTCGGCTTGGGTGCGGGCCACCGCGTCCAGCGGCTCCGCCGCCTACGAGGGGCGGGTGGGGTGGTCGGCCGAGCTCGGCTTCGGCGTGCGCGCCGCCGAGAAGGGCCAGACCGAGGCCGACCAGCCGGCCCCGGCCGCGTCCAAGGACAAGAAGCGATGATCGACTGGATCGTCTTCGTCATCGCCGGGGCCGCCATCCTCGTCGGGGCCCTGGGCGTGGTGCTGTCCAGCCAGCCGGTCCACTCCGCCCTGGCCCTGGTGATGACGCTCTTCGGCGTGGCCGTCCTGTTCGTCGCTCAGGAGGCCCACTTTCTGGCCGCCGTGCAGGTGATCGTCTACGCCGGCGCCATCGTGGTCCTCTTCCTGTTCGTGATCATGCTGCTGGGCGTCGACCGTTCCGAGAACATCACCGTCGAGCCGCTGCGGGGTCAACGGCCGCTGGCCTACCTCGCCGGGGCTGGCGTGGTCGCCGGCATCTTCCTGCTGGCCCGCACGGCATGGGTGTCGGGGGCGGAGTCGGTGGCCGGCGCCGCGGATGGCCCCGGCAGCAACGTGGAGAAGCTGGCCGGCTCCCTCTTCACCCGCTACCTGCTGGCCTTCGAGATGACGTCGATCCTGCTGGTCATCGCCGTGGTGGGTGCCGTCGTCCTGGCCCGCCACTCGCCCAGCGGCGGCGTCCGCGGAAGCGAGGAATCGTGAGGGAGCACGGCGAGCGGGCCCGCCGGCCCAGCCGGAACGGAGTGCCGCCTACGTGGCGGAACGGAGTGCCGCCTACGTGGCGGAACGGAGTGGAGGCCTCTGCCGGAGGGCCCTTGAGGCTCGCCGGGCGCACCGAACAAAGGAGCGCAGAATGAGCGTTCCCGGGGCCTGGTACCTGGGCCTGGCCGCCATGTTGTTCACCATCGGCGGGGTGGGGCTGCTGGTCCGGCGCAACGTGCTCATCATGTTCATGTGCGTCGAGCTGATGCTCAACGCGGTGAACCTCACCTTCGTCACCTACGCCCGCATGCTCAACGACATCGGCGGCCAGGTCGTGGTCTTCTTCGTCCTGGTGGTGGCGGCGGCCGAGGTCGTCGTCGGCCTGGCCATCATCGTGTCCATCTTCCGTCGCCGCACCGACGCCACCGCCGACAACATCTCCCTCCTCAAGGGCTGAGGCGGATGCGCGCAGCGATTGAGCCGCGGCCCGAGCGGCCCGTTGAGTGGGAAGAACGGCGGGCACGACCTTGATCCACGCGGTCTGGCTGATACCCGCCCTGCCCCTGGCCGGGTTCCTGATCCTGCTGGCCACGGGCCGGCGCCTCGGCGATCCGAAGGCCGGCTACCTGGCCACGGCCATGATCAGCGGCTCGTTCCTGGTGGCGGTGGGCGTCTGGCTGGACCTGATGGGCCGGTCGGCCGAGGAACGGGTCTTCGAGCAGGACCTGTTCAGCTGGATCCCCACGGGGGGGCTCTCGGTCGACGTGGGCTTCCTGGTCGACCCCCTGTCGATCACCATGGCCCTGTTCGTGACCGGGGTGGGGGCCCTCATCCACCTGTACTCGGTGGGCTACATGCACGGCGACGAGCGGTACGCCTCATTCTTCGTCTACCTGAACCTGTTCGCCTTCTCCATGCTCATGCTGGTCCTGGCCAACTCCTTCCTGCTGACGTTCCTGGGCTGGGAGGGCGTGGGCGTCTGCTCCTACTTCCTGATCTCGTTCTGGTTCGAGCGGCCCACCGCGGCCACGGCGGGCAAGAAGGCGTTCGTCGTCAACCGCATCGGCGACTTCGGGTTCATGCTGGCCATGTTCCTGATCTTCGCCACCTTCGGCTCGCTCAACTACGTGCCGGTGCTGGCGGAGGCGGGCACGCTGGCCAAGGGGACGGCCACGGCCATCGCCCTGCTCCTCTTCGTCGGCGCGGTCGGGAAGTCCGCCCAGATACCCCTGTACGTCTGGCTGCCCGACGCCATGGAGGGCCCGACCCCGGTCTCGGCGCTCATCCACGCCGCCACCATGGTGACCGCGGGTGTGTTCCTCATGGTCCGGGTCAACCCCATCCTGGACATGGCGCCGGGAGCCCTGACGCTCATCGCCACCATCGGCGCCCTCACCGCCTTCCTGGCCGCCACCATCGCCTGCGCCCAGAACGACATCAAGAAGGTCCTCGCCTACTCCACCGTCTCCCAGCTCGGCTACATGTTCCTGGCCGTGGGCTCGGGTGCCTACATCGCCGCCATCTTCCACATGGTCACCCACGCCTTCTTCAAGGCCCTGCTCTTCCTCGGGGCCGGGTCGGTGATCCACGGCCTGCGCGACGAGCAGGACATGAAGCGCATGGGCGCCCTGCGCAAATGGATGCCGATCACCAGCGGCACCTTCATCGTCGGCTGGCTGGCGATCGCCGGTGTCCCGCCCTTCTCGGGCTTCTGGTCGAAGGACGACATCCTCCTCGGCGCATGGGAGAAGAACCGCCTCCTGTGGTTCATCGGGCTCGTCACCGCCCTGATGACCGCGTACTACATGACCCGCCAGGTCATCCTCGTCTTCTACGGCAAGGCCCGCTGGGAGACCGCCGACGCCCGTTCGACCGGTGAGGCCGGGGCCGAGCCCGAGCACGAGCCGGCGGCCGCCACCGCCACGGCCAACGGTCACGGCGGCGGGCACGGAGCGGCGGCCGGCGCCCACGGCGACTTCAAGCCCCACGAGTCGCCGCCCACCATGGCCTACCCGCTCGTGATCCTGGCCGTGCTGGCCGCGGTCGGCGGCATCCTCAAGTCGCCCCTCGAGCACTGGTTGGCGTCCGTGCTGGCCCACGAGCACCACTTCACGTCCAGCAGCAGCACGAAGATGGGCCTGATCGTGGTGACGACCTTGGCCGCCCTGTCCGGCCTGGGCCTGGCCTACGCCATCTGGATGCGCGGCCGGGTGCGGGAGTCGGCGGTGGAGCCGGGCGTGCTTCAGCACGCCTGGTACGTCGACGACTTCTACCGGGCCGTGGTCGAGGCACCCAGCCGGGCGCTCGCCAACTTCAGCGCCTTCGTCGTCGACACCAAGGTGATCGACGGCACGGTGAACGGGGTGGGGGCGCTCGTGCGGGCCGGCGGCAGCCGGCTGCGCAACGTGCAGTCCGGCTTCGTCCGCAACTACGCCCTGGCCGTCGCCCTGGGGGCGGTGGCCATCCTGGCCTACGCGGTGGCGAGGTCCGCGTAGGTGTCAGAGGACCTGCCCATCCTCACCCTGCTGGTCGTGCTGCCCGCGCTCGGGGCGGCGGTGGTCGCCTGCCTGCCGCGCGACAACGAAAACCTGCTGAAGCTGGTCGGGCTGGCCTTCTCGGGCGTGGTGTTCCTGCTCGCCGTCGCCCTCGTCTTCGACTACCAGGCGGACGGCGGGGGCTTCCAGTTCGTCTCCGAGCACGTGTGGATCGAGTCGTTCGGCATCTCCTGGAAGCTCGGGGTCGACGGGATCTCGCTGTTCCTCGTCGCGCTGACCGGCCTGTTGTTCCCCCTGGCCATCATCGGGCCCGAGGTCCACCGCGACGTCAAGGGCTACGTGGCCTGGATGCTCCTGCTGGAGACCGGCTGCATCGGCGTGTTCCTCTCCCTCGACCTGTTCCTGTTCTTCCTGTTCTGGGAGCTGGTCCTCGTCCCCATGTACTTCCTCATCGGCGGCTGGGGCTACGACCGGCGGATCTACGCCACCCTCAAGTTCTTCCTCTACACCATGGTCGGCTCGGCCCTGATGCTGGTCGGCATCCTGGCCGTCGTCTTCCTGCACGAGCGGGAGACGGGCACCCTGACGTTCGACGTCGTCACCCTGGCCGAGGAGCAGGCCTTCGCCTCCAGCACCGCCCGCTGGCTGTTCCTGGCCTTCGCCGCCTCGTTCGCCATCAAGGTCCCGATCTTCCCCGTGCACACCTGGCTGCCCGACGCCCACACCGAGGCGCCTACGGGCGGCTCGGTCATCCTGGCCGGGGTCCTCCTGAAGCTGGGCACCTACGGCTTCCTGCGCTTCGGCCTCTACCTGTTCCCCGAGGCGGCGGTCGACCTGGCCCCGCTCTTCTTGACCCTGGGCGTCATCGGGATCATCTACGGCGCCATCGTCGCCACCATGCAGCGCGACCTGAAACGGCTGGTGGCCTACTCCTCGGTGGCCCACCTGGGGTTCATCGTCCTGGGGACGTTCGGGCTGTCGCAACAGGGGCTGGAGGGCGGGGTCCTGCAGATGGTGAACCACGGGCTGTCCACCGGCGCCCTCTTCTTCCTTGTCGGGATGATCTACGAGCGCCGCCACACCCGGCTCATCGCCGAACTCGGCGGCATCCAGCGGGTGGCGCCGGTGTTCGCAGGCGTCTTCATGGTGGTCATGCTCTCGTCCATCGGCCTGCCCGGGCTCAACGGGTTCGTGGGCGAGTTCCTCATCCTCATCGGCTCGTTCGCCACCAGGCGGTGGTGGGCGGTCGTGGCCACGGCCGGGGTCATCCTGGCCGCCATCTACCTGCTGTGGGCCTACCAGCGGGTCTTCCACGGCCGGCCGGAGGGGGCCAACGCCACCTTCCCGGAGATGACCCTGCGGGAGCGGGCGGTCATGGCGCCGCTCCTCGCCCTCATCGTCCTGTTCGGCGTGTACCCCCGGCCGGTGCTCGACCGCATCGCCCCGTCGGTGCAGGAGCTGATCGCCCACGTGGAGGAGCACTCCGACTACCGCCAGCCCACCGTCGCCGCCGGAAGGGTGCCCTGAGCCGATGGAACCTCTGGTCCTCCCCAAGGTGGAGTGGAGCCTCCTCGCTCCGGAGCTGATCCTCATCGGCGGCGCCCTGGCCCTGCTGGTGGCGGGCACGTTCCGGCGCGACCGCATCATGGCCACCGCGTCGACCATCTTCACGGTGGCGGTCGCCCTGGCCGCCCTCGTCGCCTCGTGGGGGCTGTGGCAGGAGGTCACGGGCGACGGGGCGAGGCCCCGGCTGGCCGTGGGCGACTCGGTGGTCGTGGACGGCTACGGCGTCTTCTTCACCGTGGTCATCTGCATCGCGGTGGCCCTCGGCGCCCTCCTGGCCCACGGCTACCTCGGTCAGGAGCGGCTGGAGGCCCCGTCGTTCCTGGTCCTGATGATGCTCTCGGCCTCGGGCGGCGTGCTGATGGCCAAGGCCAACGACCTGATCCTCATCTTCCTGGGCCTGGAGATCCTCTCCATCGCCCTCTACGTGCTGGCCGGCTACCACCAACGCCGGGAGCAGTCCCGCGAGGCGGCCATCAAGTACTTCGTCCTGGGCTCGTTCTCGTCGGCCTTCTTCCTGTACGGCGTGGCCCTCACCTACGGCGCCACGGGGTCGACCAACCTCGGGTTCGTCGCCCAGTTCCTGGGCACCCAGACGGTCACCGGCGGGGTGCTCCTGGGCGGCTTCGCCCTGCTGCTCGTCGGCCTGGGCTTCAAGGTGGCGGCCGTGCCCTTCCACATGTGGACCCCCGACGTCTACCAGGGGTCCCCCACGCCGGTCACCGGGTTCATGGCTGCGGCGGCCAAGGCGGCCGGCTTTGCCGCCCTCCTGCGCATCTTCTTCTCCGCCTTCGGCACCGAGCGGCTCGACTGGCAGCCCATCGTGTGGGCGCTCGCCGTCCTCAGCATGGTGGTGGGGTCGGTGCTGGCCGTGGTCCAGACCGACGTGAAGCGCATGCTGGCCTACTCCTCGATCAGCCACGCCGGCTACGTGCTGATCGGGCTCCAGGCGGCCAACGACCGGGGGATCGCCGGATCCCTCTTCTACCTGCTGGCCTACACGTTCATGATCCTGGGCAGCTTCGCCATCGTGGCCCTGGTCGCCCGCCGGGGTGACAGTCGGACCGGGCTCGACGACTACCGGGGCCTGGCGCGGGACCGGCCGCTGCTGGCCTTCGCCTTCACCGTCTTCCTGCTGGCCCAGGCCGGCGTGCCGTTCACCTCCGGGTTCCTCGCCAAGTTCTATGTGATCTCGGCCGCGGTGGAGGCCCGTTCCTACGCCATCGCCGTGATCGCCATGCTGGCCGCCGTCGTGGCCGCCTTCTTCTACCTGCGCTTGATCGTGGTGATGTACATGGCCGAGGACGAGACCATGGCGGGGATCCAGGGCGAGGAGGGCGCGGCCCCGGTCACCGCCGGCGGGACCGGCGGGGCGGTGGCCACCGCGGTCGCCACCCGGGTCGAGATCCCCATGGCCGCGGCCGTGGCCATCGGCCTGGCCCTGGCCTTCACAATCGGGGCCGGGCTCCTCCCCGAGCCCTTCCTGGACTTCGCCCGCCACGCCACGCTCCTACGCCTTTGACGGGGAAACTGTCCTGCCGGCCCCCGGGCCGGTACCATTCGCCAGGTTGTCGAGCAGAGGCGCAACCGTGTCGGTAGGGGATGTGCGACAAGAAGACGATCACCGGGTCGACCCCGGAGCCCGCATGCAGGTCGACTCGGAAGGAGCGCGGTACTGGGTCCGCTGCTCGTGTGGCTGGACCAGCGAGCCGTCCCTGACCGCAGTGCTCGCCGAAGCGGCCGGTGAACAGCACCGGACGCTGGCTAAGACCCGTCGCCACTTCCGGCCCTGAGGCCTCCCGGCCGGCTGGGCAGTACGTGACCGCCTTCACTAGGATCGTGCCGTGTCACAGTTCCTCCGCCAGTACCTGACGGTCGCCGTCTTCGGCGGTGCCGCGGTGGTGATGGTGGGGGCCATGCTCGGCATGGGTCGCCTGCTCCGGCCCACCCGGCCGCAGGGCGGGAAGTACCTCAACTACGAGTGCGGGGTCGACCCGGTGGGCGTGGGCTGGTCGCAGAGCCAGATCCGCTACTACGTGTTCGCGCTGCTCTTCGTCATGTTCGACGTGGAAGCCGTCTTCATCTTCCCGTGGGCCGTCCGCCTCGAGGAGCTGGCCGTCTTCGGGCTGGTCGAGATGGGCATCTTCATCAGCATCCTGGCCCTCGGGCTGCTCTACGCCTGGCGCAAGGGAGTGCTCCGTTGGGTCTAGTCGAGAAGGGGACGTTCTCGAAGCCCGGGCTCAAGCCCCTCACCTGGCTGCTCAACTACAGCCGGAAGTACTCGCTGTGGGTGTACCAGTGGGGCCTGGCCTGCTGCGCCATCGAGATGGGGGCGGCGTTCGGCTCCCCGCGGTACGACGTGATGCGCCTGGGGGTCATCCCCTTCCCCGCCGGGCCGCGGCAGGCCGACCTCGTCGTGGTGTCCGGCACCGTCACCGACAAGATGGCCCCGGCCATCCGCCGGCTGTGGGAGCAGATGCCCGACCCCAAGTACGTCATCTCCATGGGGTCCTGCGCCAACTGCGGCGGGCCCTACTGGGACAGCTACTCGGTCACCAAGGGCATCGACCAGATCATCCCGGTCGACGTCTACGTCCCGGGCTGCCCGCCCCGGCCGGAGGCGCTGCTGGAGGGCATCGTCCTCCTCCAGGAGCGCATCCAGAACGAGGACATGGCCGAGCGCTGGCGAGGGGAGCCGATTGTCGTCCGCTGAGCCCGCCACTGGCACCGAGGCCTCCACTGCCACCGACAATCGCCAGCAGGCGCTGCTCGAGGACCTGACCACCCGGCTGGGCGACGACGTCGTCGGCTCCCACATCCGCGCCGGCGACCTGTGGGTCAGGGTCCGCCCCGAGGCCTGGGTGCGGGCGGCGGAGGAGTGCAAGGCCATGGGGTTCGACTACTTCTGCTTCCTCTCCGGCATCGACTGGATGCCCCACACCTGGCCCAACCCCAAGGTGGTCGAAGGACCCGACGGGGCGGGCGTGGTCGACACCGAAGCCGAGGATGAAGGCACCGAGGCCTCGCCGCCCGAGGCCGAGGCCGGGTTCGAGTCCGACGAGCCGGCCGCCGGCGGCGAGATCGTCACCGGGTACGCCGGCGGCGACACCCGCTTCCAGGTCCTGGCCCGGCTCTACTCCATCGTCCGCCACATCGGGGTCACCCTCAAGGCCGACCTCGACGACGACAACCCCCGCATCCAGACCTGGACCGGCGTCTACTCCGGGGCCGACTGGTGCGAGCGGGAGACCTGGGAGATGTACGGCTTCACCTTCGACGGCCACCCCAACCTGATCCACCTCTACCTCCCCGGTGAGTTCGACGGCTTCCCGCTGCGCAAGGACTTCCCGCTGCTCGCCCGTGAGGTCAAGCCCTGGCCCGGCCTGGTCGACGTCGAGCAGTTCCCCGACACCTACAAGGGCGACGACTGATGGCCGTCACCGAGCAGCAGCGCCTGGCCTACATCGCCTCCCAGGCCGCCGACGCCCGCCTGGCCGTGGAGCTGCAGACCGAGCAGATGACCCTCAACCTCGGTCCCCAGCACCCGGCCACCCACGGGACCCTGCGCATCGTGGCCCGCCTCGACGGCGAGCAGGTCGTCCAGGCCGACGTGGTGTGCGGCTACATGCACCGGGGCTACGAGAAGCTGGTCGAGGTCCGCACCTACCCGCAGATCAACACCCTGATCAACCGGATCGACTGGCTGTCCTCGTTCGCCAACGAGGTCCCGTTCATCCTGGCCGCCGAGCAGCTCATGGAGGTCGAGGCCCCACCCCGGGCCCAGTGGCTCCGCACCGTCTTCTTCGAGCTCAGCCGCATCGCCAACATCACCCTGTTCATCGGGGAGATGGGGGTCCAGCTCGGGGCCCTGACCCCGGTGTTCTTCGCCTTCCGCGACCGCGAGCACGTCCTCAACCTCATCGAGGAGGCCACCGGCGGCCGGTTCCACCCCAACTACGACCGCATCGGCGGCCTCAAGGACGACCTGCCCAAGGGCTGGATCGCCGAGACCCGCGACGCCATGCGCCGGATCCGGGGCTACTGCGACGAGCTGGAAGACCTGCTCATGGGCAACGAGATCTTCGAGGCCCGCACCCGCGGCGTCGGCGTCATCCCGGCCGACGTCGCCATGTCCTACGGCCTGTCGGGCGCCAACGCCCGGGCCAGCGGGATCGACTGGGACCTTCGCCGCGACGAGCCGTCGCCGCTGGCCTGGAACGAGGTCGACTGGAAGGTCTGGACCCACCCCGACGGCGACTCGTTCGCCCGCTACTGGGTCCGGCTCCAGGAGACCCGCGAGGCCACGCGCATCGTCGACCAGCTGCTCGACGGGCTGCCGTCCGGCCCCATCCAGGCCAAGGTCCCCCGCATCATCAAGGTCCCCGCCGGCGAGGCGTGGGCCCACACCGAGAACCCGCTGGGGGAGATGGGCTACTACGTGGTCAGCCAGGGCGGTCTGGGCCCGTTCCGGGTCAAGATCCGTTCGGCCTCGTTCCACAACATTTCGATCGTCCCCTGGCTGCTCAAGGGCGTGTACGTCCCCGACATCATCACCATCCTGGCTTCGCTCTACTTCATCCTCGGGGACATCGACCGCTAGCCGTGCGGAGCTTCACGGCGTCTGGCGTGCACAGGAAGCCCCTCACTAGTGTCCAGCGCGTGCCGGACACGGACGCTCACCCGGGTGGCTGGCGCCCATGAGCCTGCTCGCGCTGGAAATCCCCTACTGGCAGCTCACGATCATCAAGACGGTGATCGTGCTGTCGATCATCCCGGCCGGCGCGGTGATCCTGGGCTACGTCTTCCTGCTGAAGATGATGGCCCACATGCAGAGCCGCATGGGCCCCATGGAGCCGGGCGGGTTCCACGGCTGGTTCCAGCTCATCGGCGACGGGATCAAGTTCATCCAGAAGGAGGACATCATCCCGTCGGAGGCCGACCGCCGGGTCTTCGCCCTGGCCCCCGTGGTGGTCCTCATCTCCACCTTCCTGCTCTACGTGGTGGTGCCGGCCGGGCCCCGGCTGGTCGTCCAGGACCTCGACGTGGGCATCTTCTACGCCCTGGCGGTGTCGTCCCTCGGCGTCATCGGGGTGCTCATGGCCGGCTGGGCGTCGGCCAACAAGTACGCCCTCCTGGGCGCCCTGCGGGCCGCCGGCCAGCTCATCGCCTACGAGCTCCCCCTGGTCCTCGCCGTTGTGGGCGTGGTCATCCAGGCCGACACGATGAGCCTCCAGGGCATCGTCCACGCCCAGGCCGACGGGGCCATCTTCGGCATCTCCTGGCTGGGCAACCCGTTCATACTCACCCAGATCGTGGGCTTCGCCATCTTCCTGGCCGCGGCCCAGGCCGAGCTGACCCAGACCCCGTTCGACATGCCCGTCGCCGAGTCCGAGCTGGTCGCCGGCTTCATGACCGAGTACTCGGGCTTCCGCTTCCTCTTCTTCTTCATGGCCGAGTTCGGCACCGCCTTCGCCCTCTCGGCCATCGCCGCCACCCTCTACCTGGGCGGCTGGTACCAGCCGTTCTTCGAGACGGGGATCATGGCCGACATCCTCGGGCCCGTGGTGCTCGGGGCCAAGGTCATGCTCATCGCCTTCCTGATCTTCTGGATCCGCTTCACCTTCCCCCGCTTCCGTGAGGACCAGCTCCAGGCCTTCGCCTGGAAGATCCTCATCCCCCTGTCGCTCGTCAACATCATGGCGACGGCCGCGTTCAAAGTTTTCGTATGAGCGGCTGCCTCACCCGCTCGTCTGGAGTCACCGGCAATGCCTGAACTTCCCGGCCTGGCCAAGGGCCTCGGCGTCACCTTCAAGACCATGATCAACACCTGGACCAAGGGCGCGGTCACGGTCCAGTACCCGCACGAGAAGGAGGACCTGGCTCCTCGCACCCGGGGCGTCATCGCCCTGAAAGAGGAGAACTGCACGGTCTGCATGCTGTGCGCCCGCGAGTGCCCCGACTGGTGCATCTACATCGAGGGCCACAAGGAGAAGCGCCCGCCCCGCCGTGAGGGGGGCAAGCCCCGGACGGTCAACGCCCTCGACCGGTTCGACATCGACTACGCCCTCTGCATGTACTGCGGGATCTGCGTCGAGGTCTGCCCGTTCGACGCCCTGTTCTGGAGCCCCGAGTACGAGTACTCCGAGTCCAACATCGCCGACCTCCTCCACGACAAGGACAAGCTCGGCGAATGGATGGTCACCGTCCCCGATCCTCCCGCCCTCGAGGCGGGGGCGGCCAAGAAGAAGTAGGAGCTAGCGTCCCCGCGATGGTGGCCCAGAACATCGTCTTCGGCATCCTCGCCGTGGTCATGGTGGCCGCCGCCTTCCGGCTGGTCACCACCCAGAACGTGGTGCGCGCCGCCCTGTTCCTGGCCATCGTCCTGGCCGGCGCCGCCGCCCTCTACATCCTGCTGGCCGCCGAGTTCGTGGCCTGGGTGCAGGTCCTGGTCTACATCGGAGCCGTGGTGGTGCTCCTGCTGTTCGGCGTCATGCTCACCCGGGCCCCGATCGGCCGGGAGGGCGACCTCGACAACGACCAGCGCCTCCTCGCCGCCCTGGTCGCCCTCTTCCTGCTCGGCGCCCTCGGGGCCGTCCTGCTCGACGCCTTCGGCACCGACAAGGTCGGCGAGTTCGCCGTCCGGCGCTCGGGCGAGGTCGGCGACTCGATCTTCGGCGACTTCGTGATCCCGTTCGAAGTGGCCTCCGTCCTCCTGCTCTCCGCCCTCGTCGGCGCCGTGGCCCTCGCGAGACGGGACTAGGAGCCCGCATGTACCTCAACCAGTTCCTGCTCCTCGCCGCCGTGCTGTTCTGCCTGGGCGTGTACGGGGTCCTGGCCCGCAAGAACGCCGTGCTCGTGCTGATGTCGATCGAGCTGATGCTCAACGCCGTCAACATCAACCTGATCGCCTTCGGTGCCTTCCGCGACAACGTGGTCGGGCAGGTCTTCTCCCTGTTCGTGATCACGATCGCCGCCGCCGAGGTCGGCGTGGGGTTGGCCATCGTGCTGCTGATCTTCCGGAACCGGGCCGACATCGACCTGGACGAGCTGGATCTGATGAAGGGCTAGGACCGCCGCTTCATGATGGACAACGCCTGGCTGATCCCGCTCATCCCCGCGGTGTCCTTCTTCGTCATCCTCTTCTTCGGCAAGCGGATGCCCAGGAAGGGCTCGGAGATCGGGATCCTGGCCCTGGTCGCGTCGTTCGTCCTGTCCCTGCTCGTCGCCCTGGAATGGATCGGCGAGGAGGTCCCCCGCCACGCCGTCCACCGCCATGCCACGTGGTTCGAGATCGGCGGGGTCGACATCGGGGCCGGCATCCACGTCGACGGGTTGACGGTGATGATGCTGGTGGTCGTCACCTTCATCTCCCTGATGGTGCACGTGTACTCCGTCGGCTACATGCACGGCGACCGGCGCTACACGTACTTCTTCGCCGCCCTTTCCCTGTTCACCGCGGCCATGCTCCTGCTCGTCGTCGCCGACAACACCCTGCAGCTCATGATCGGCTGGGAGCTGGTCGGCCTGTGCTCGTTCATGCTGATCGGCCACTGGTGGGAGGAGGGGGTCAACTCCAGCGCGGCCATCAAGGCGTTCATCACCACCCGTACCGGCGACATCGGGCTGATGCTGGGCATCATCACCCTGTTCTTCGCCGCCGGGCGCAGCTTCGACATCGAGCACCTCAACCACGAAGCCCTCACCGGCGCCATCGGCCACGGCACCCTGCTCGTCGGCGCCTCGCTGCTCTTCCTCGGGGTCATGGGCAAGAGCGCCCAGTTCCCGCTGCACGTGTGGCTGCCCGACGCCATGGCCGGGCCCACCCCCGTCTCCGCCCTCATCCACGCCGCCACCATGGTCGTGGCCGGCGTCTACCTGGTCGCCCGGCTCTACGGCGTGTTCTTCGCGGGCTTCTCCATCGAAGTGGGCGGCACCAACCTGATGGCGATCATCGGCGCCATCACCGTCCTCATCGCCGCCCTGCTGGCCTTTGTGCAGGACGACGTGAAGAAGGTGCTCGCCTACTCCACGGTGAGCCAGCTGGGCTACATGGTCATGGCCCTGGGCGTGGGCGCCTGGACGGCGGGCGTCTTCCACCTCTTCACCCACGCCTTCTTCAAGGCCCTCCTCTTCCTCGGATCCGGCTCACTCATCCACGCCGTGCACTCCAACAACATGAGCGAGATGGGCGGCCTGCGGAAACACATGCCCACCACGTTCTGGACGTTCCTGGTCGGCTCGGTCGCCCTGGCCGGCATCTTCCCCCTGGCCGGCTTCTGGTCGAAGGACGAGATC
>JBOGIE010000018.1:0-18627 GCA_050742435.1 Acidimicrobiales bacterium
ATGGCACGCAGCCGCTGGCCCACCCGCCGGGCGTAGGTCAATGCCGGGCCAACCAGCTCGGTCTCCTCGCTCAAGGCCGAGCCCCCCCTTTTCTGTCGGCAGATCCCAGAGCTGTTAAGGGTGCATTCTACCTGAGAATCGCAGAGCGTGCCGGTATGATTACGCTCCGGGGTCGACCGGATCCACGGTCCCGGACCTCAGCGCGCAGAGCAGCACGCCGGCGACGACCGCCGCCGTCTCCGCCCGCAGCACCGAGGATCCCAGCCCCACCAGGGGCGGTCCGGCCGCCATTTCGTCGTCGTCCCATCCGCCCTCGGGCCCGATCAGCACCGTGGGCCGGGCCAGCGACGGCGCCCCGCCCCCCGGGTGGGCCAGCGCGGCGCCGGGCCAGGCGGCCACCGCCTCGAACCGGGCCACCGCCTCGACCCTCGGCAGCCAGACCCGGCGGCTCTGCACCGCGGCCTCCCGGGCCACCCGGCGCAGGCGGGCCACCTGGCCACCCTCCTCCCCCGGCGGCCAGCGGACCACCGAACGGGCGGTGAGCAGGGGCACGATCCGGTCGACCCCCACCTCGGTCAGCTTCTGGACCGCCCACTCCGGGCGCTGCCCCTTGACCACGGCGAAGGCCACGGTGACCTCGGGTCGGGGGCGGTCCACCCGCTCGATCTCTCCGACCGGCTCCAGTTGGGGGCCGAACCGGCACCGCCGCCACCTCCCGGCCCCGTCCGAGACGGTCAGCTCGTCGCCCGGACGGAGCCGCAGCACCCGCTCGAGGTGGTGGCGGTCCTCCGCGATGAGCGCCGGGGCGCCCAGGTCGTCGACGAAGGCGTGGGCCGAGGTAGCCAGCTACTTGAAGGCGCTGCGCACCTTGGCCAGGAAGCCGGTCTCCGGCGGGGCCACCTCTTCACCCCGGGCGGCGGCGAAGAGCCGGAGGATGTCCTCCTGCTCCTTGGTGAGGTCGGTGGGCGTGTCGACCACGACCTGGACCAGCAGGTCGCCCCGGCCCCGGCCGTTCACGTCGGGCACGCCCCGGCCCCGCAGGCGGAAGACCCGGCCGGGCTGGGTGCCCTTGGGGATCACCAGGTCCTCGGTGCCGTCCAGCGTCTCGTAGCGCAGGTGGGCGCCCAGGGCGGCCTGGGCCATGGGGACGTGCAGCACGTGGACCAGGTCGTTGCCCTGGCGGCTGAACCGCTCGTCGGCCTTGACCCGCAGGTGGACGAAGAGGTCGCCCGCCCGCCCACCCCGCGGCCCGGCCGCGCCCCGCCCGCCCAGCTGGAGGGTGTTGCCGTCGTCGACGCCGGCGGGGATGTCGACCGTGTAGGCCTTCTCCTCGGCGCGACGGCCCTCGCCCCGGCAGTCGGGGCACGGGGAAGGGATCTCCTGGCCTCGTCCGCCGCAGCGCGAGCAGGGCCGGGACGTGACCACCTGGCCGAGGATCGACTGGCGGATCTGGCGGATCTCGCCGGCGCCGCCGCACTGGGCGCAGGTGACGGGCGACGTGCCGGGCCGGGCGCCGGTGGCGTTGCAGGTGGTGCAGTGGACCGGCACGCGGACCCGGATCTCCTTGGACGCCCCGAACACGGCCGACCGGAAGTCGAGCTCGAGGGTGACCTCCATGTCGGCGCCCCGCGGCGGGCCGGCCGGGCCCCGGGTCCGCGTCTGGCCGAAGCCGCCGCCGCCCCCGAAGAAGCTGTTGAACAGGTCGCCCAGGCCGGCGCCGAAGAGGTCCTCGAACCCGCCGGCGCCTCCCCCACCGGGCACCCCGCTGCCCCGCAGCCCCTCGGGGCCGAACATGTCGTAGCGGCGCCGGCGCTCGGGGTCGCGGAGGGTCTCGTAGGCCAGGGTCACGAGCTTGAACCGCTCCTCGGTGGACGGGTCGCCGCCGTTGACGTCGGGGTGCAGCTCGCGGGCCAGCTTGCGGTAGGCCCGCTTGATCTCCTCCTCGTTGGCGCTGCGGCCGACGCCGAGCAGCTCGTAGAAGTCAGGCATGTCGGTGGGCATGCGCGCGGCTAGCCCTCCCGCAGGTGGCGCCCGAGGCGGGCGCTCACGATGGCGACCGCGGCCATGGCCTGGGGGTAGTTCATGCGGGTGGGGCCCAGCACCCCGATGGTGCCGGCGTGGGACCCGTCGACCTCGTACGGCGCGACGACGATCGAGCACTCGGCCAGCGAGTCCACCCCGTGCTCGGTGCCGATGGCCACGGTGAGCCCGTCCTCGTCCAGCGCCTCCCGCAGCAGGCTGACCAGCACGTACTGCTGCTCGAGCCCGGCCAGCACCTGGCGCACGGTGTCCACGGCGTGGAACGTGGACGCCATCCGGGCCGCGCCCCCGATGAAGACCTGGTCGGCCTCGCTGTCGTGGTAGTCCCACAGGGCCTTGCGGGCCGACGCGGCCAGGGCGTCGACCGCGGGGTCGCCCGAGGACGGGAGGGGGCGGTCGTCGGCCAGAGGCCGGCCGACCAGGTGGGCGGACAGGTGGACGCCGGCGACGGCGATCCGCTCGTCGCCCGTGCCCTCGTCCAGCTCGATGTGGGCCTTCTCCACCCCCCCGTTGGCCAGCACGGCGACGACCACGGCCACCCGGGAGCCGATCGGCACCAGGTGGACGGCCTTGACGCTGGCCCCCTCGTGGGGCGGGGCGACGACCAGGGCGGCGTAGGTGGTCAGGTTGGACAGCAGCTTGGACGTGTCCTGCAGCATCCGCTCGAGCTCGCCGTGGGCCCGGGCGAAGAACTGCTGGACCTGGGCCTTCTCCTCGGCCCCGAGGGTGCCGGGCTGGGCCTGCAGGTCGTCGACGAAGAAGCGGTACCCCTTGTCGGTGGGGATGCGGCCGGCGCTGGTGTGGGGATGGGCCAGGTAGCCCTCGCGCTCCAGCTGGGCCATCTCGTTGCGGACGGTGGCCGGCGAGACGTTGAGGGCGCCGATCCGGGCCACGTGGGCCGACCCGACCGGCTGGGCCGTGTCGATGTACTCCCTGACCACCGCCCGCAGGATGGCGGCCTTGCGGTCATCGAGCATGGGGGCATCCAGCGTGGGGGCGTCCAGCATGGGGGCATCGAGCATGTCGGGCATCCAGCATCTCGGACCCCGATGATACAAGCGGTGCCAGGATGATCGGATGTGGCCTGAACGGGACGCCGCCGTGGTCTGGCACGGCTTCACCGACATGTCGTCCTATCTGGACCACCGCCCGGTCATCGTCGAGCGGGCCGAGGGCCACGAGCTGATCGGCACCGACGGCCGCCGCTACCTCGACGCCATCTCCTCACTGTGGGTGAACACCCTGGGCCACCGGGTGCCGGAGCTCGACCAGGCGGTGCGCGACCAGCTGGACCTCGTCGCCCACTCCACCCTGCTCGGCAACGGCAACCGGGTCGTCGTCGAGCTGGCCGAGGCCCTGGCCGCGGTCGTGCCGGTCGACCGCCCGCACGTCATGTTCGCCTCGGACGGGGCGCCGGCCGTGGAGCAGGCGCTCAAGCTGGCCTTCCAGTTCTGGGCGCTCTGCGGCGTACGGGGGCGGACGTCGTACCTGGCCTTCGGGGCCGCCTACCACGGCGACACGGTGGGAGCCATGTCGCTGGGGGCCGACGACGGGTTCGGCGCCTCCCTGTTCGACCCGCTCCGCTTCCCGGTCGTCCGGGCGCCGGGGTTCGACGACCCGTCCTGCTTCGCCGTGGCCTGCCGGCTGGTCCACGAGCGGGCCGGCTCGCTGGCCTCGGTCGTGGTCGAGCCGCTGGTCCAGGGGGCGGCCGGCATGAAGATGGCTCCGGCCGAGGGGTTCGTCGCCCTGGCCGAGGCCTGCCGGGCGGCGGACGTGCTGCTCATCCACGACGAGGTGGCCACCGGCTTCGGCCGCACCGGCACCCTGTTCGCCACCGAGCAGCTGGGGGGCGGGCGGGTGCGGCCCGACCTGCTGTGCCTGGGCAAGGGCATCACCGGGGGCTACCTCCCCCTCTCGGCCACCGTGGCCGGGGGGCGGGTCTTCGACGCCTTCGCCGGCGCCGGCCAGGCCTTCGCCCACGGCCACTCCTACGGCGGCAACGCCCTGGCCGCCGCGGTGGCCCTGCGCCACCTGCGCCTGCTCGAGGAACGCGACGTCCTGGCCAACGTGGCCGCCCGCTCTTCCCAGCTGGAGCGCCTGCTTGGGGAGCGGGTGGCCACAGTGCCGGGCGTCGGGGCCATCCGGGTCAAGGGCCTGCTGTGCGGGGTCGACGTGGCGCCCGGAACCGGCCGGGCGGTGTGCGACCGGGCGGTGGCCGCCGGCGTCCTGCTCCGGCCCATCGGCGACACCGTCATCATCGTCCCCCCGCTCACCATCACGGCCGAGGAGGTCGAGCGCATCGTCGACGTGCTGGCCGGGGCCATCCGTGCCGAACTGGGCTGACTGGGTCGACGCCGAGTGCCGGGCCGTGGAGGCGGCCGGGCGGTGGCGGCGCGTGGCCGACCTGGACGGGGGACTGGTCAACTTCGCGTCGAACGACTACCTGGGCCTGTCGCAGCACCCGGCCGTGGTGGACGCGGCCCACGCCGCCCTCGAGCGCTGGGGCGCAGGGGCGGGGGCGGCCCGGCTCGTCGCCGGGTCCCGGCCCGTCCACGGCGAGCTGGAAGCGGCGCTGGCCGGTTGGAAGGGCGAGGAGGCCGCGGTGCTGTTCCCCACCGGGTACGCGGCCAACCTGGGCGTGCTGGCCACCTTCGGCTCAGGCCGGGGGACGCGCATCCTGTCCGACGAGCGCAACCACGCGTCGATCGTGGACGGCTGCCGGCTGTCCCGGGCCGAGGTCTGCGTCTACCGCCACTGCGACCTCGACCAGGTCGACGACCTGCTGCGGTCGGCGCCCGGGCCGGCCGTGCTGGTCACCGACACGGTGTTCTCCATGGACGGTGACGTGGCACCCGTGGACGTCCTGGCCGAGCGGTGCGCGGCGCACGGGGCGCTCCTGGTCCTGGACGAGGCCCACGCCGTCCTCGGCCCCGACCCCGATCTGGCCGGTGTCGACCACCTGCGGGTGGGGACGCTGTCGAAGTACCTGGGCTCCGTGGGAGGGTTCGTCGCCGGGCCCCGGCCCTTCGTCGACCTGCTGGTGAACCGGGCCCGCCCCTTCATCTTCACCACCGCCTCCCCGCCGGCCGATGCCGCCGCCGGCCTGGCCGCCCTCGACGTCCTCCGCTCGGACGAGGGGGCGGCGCTCGTCGGCCGGCTCCGGGCCAACGTCGACCTCGTCGCCCCGGGCCATCCCTCCCCTATCGTCCCGGTCGTGGTCGGCGACGAGGAGAAGGCGGTGGCGGCATCGGCTGCCTTGCGCCAACGGGGGCTGCTGGTGCCCGCCATCCGCCCGCCCACCGTCGCCCCCGGCACGTCGCGCCTGCGCATCTCCCTGTCCGCGGCCCACACGGCGGACGACATCGCCCGCCTTCTCGCCGGCCTGGAGGCGCTGCGCCATGCGTCCTGAGCGGCTGGTCGCCGTCCTCGGCACCGACACCGGTGTGGGCAAGACCTGGGCCGCGGCTGACGTGCTGGCCCGGCTGCGCACGGACGGGAAGACGGTCGCCGCCCGCAAGCCCGTGCAGTCGTTCGCCCCGTGTGACGACGAGACCGACGCCGACGTGCTGGCCGCGGCCACCGGGGAGTCGCCCGAGCAGGT
This sequence comes from Acidimicrobiales bacterium, assembly GCA_050742435.1. GTDB lineage: Bacteria > Actinomycetota > Acidimicrobiia > Acidimicrobiales > AC-14 > CADCTB01. The sequence continues at coordinate 5,642 of JBOGIE010000018.1, forward strand.
CTGCCCCGCCCACCGCTGGTACGCCATGGCCATGGCCCCGCCGATGGCCGCCGGCTTCCTGGGCACCCCGCCTCCGACCCTGGACGAGCTGGTGGGCGAGTTGGACTGGGGGCCGGAGCCCGTGGACGTCGGGCTGGTCGAGACCGTCGGCGGCCCCCGGTCGCCCCTGGCCGCCGACGGCGACAGCGCCGCCCTGGCCGCGGCGATCGAGCCGGACCTGGCCGTGCTGGTGGCACCCGCCGGCCTCGGGGTCATCAACTCGGTCCGGCTGTGCGCGCCGGTGGTTCCCGGCCCCCTCGTGGTCTTCCTGAACCATTTCGACGGCGGCGACCTGCACGACCGCAACCTGCGCTGGCTCCAGGTCGACGGGTTCGACGTGGTCGTGGACCCGCTTGAGCTGGCCCGGCGGGTCGCCGGCTCCTAGAAGCTGCGGCCGGCGCAGGGCCGGTTGTGCGGGTCGGTCTCCAACCGGCCGATCCTGTTGGCGAAGGACTCGGTGAACCAGATGTTCCCGTCCACGGCGACGGTGATCCCCGACACGTGGGCCCCGGGGTTGCCGACCGGGAACTCGGTCACCGCCCCACCGGTGGTGATCCGGCCCACGCCGGTGTTCTGGCCGGCCTGGGCGAACCACAGGGCGCAGTCCCAGCCGACCACGATGTCGACCGGCTGGCGGCCCGGGCCGAGCAGTGGGAACTCGCGGATCGCCCCCGTCGTGGTGATGCGGCCCACCTTGCCGGCGTCGTGCTCGGTGAACCACACCGCCCCGTCGGGACCGGCGGTGATGCCCTCGGGTCGGGCGTTGGGCGTGGGCGTGGCCCACTCGGTGATCACCCCGTTGGGCGTGATGCGGCCGATCTTCGACGTCTCGGTCTCGGTGAACCACAGGTTCCCGTCCGGGCCGACGATGATGTCGCCCGGGAGGCTGTCCGGGGTGGGAATGGGCCACTCGGTGATGGCCCCCGAGGGGGTGATCCGCCCGATCCGGTTCCCGTGGTTCTCGGTGAACCACATGTTGCCGTCGGGCCCCTGCACGATGCCCAGCGGCCCCGACCCCGGGTTGGGCAGGACGAACTCGGTGATCTGGCCGGTGTAGCTGATCCGGCCGATTCGATTGGCGTCGATCTCGGTGAACCACAGCGCGGGACCGGGACCAGGGTTGATGGCGAACGGCCCACGGTGACCCGGGGGCAGGGGGTACTCGGTCAGCGCGCCGCTCCTGGTGATGCGCCCGATCCGGTCGCCCACCAGCTCGGTGAACCACATGGCCCCGTCCCGGCCGGTCGTGATGTCGCGGGGGACGTTGAACCCGGGCGACAGCTCGTACTCCGTGATCCGGCCCGGCGCCGCGCCCGCCGGCGCCATCCCGCCCAGGACCGTGGCCAGTGCCACCGCTGCCGCCGCGGCGACCGTCCGCCGCCTGGTCGTCGCCATCTCGTCATCCCCCCCGCTCGTCCGGTCCGCTCCCCGCCAGCCTAGGCGGCGGGCCGGCGGGTCAGCCGTCGTACACCGCGGCCCGCCACTCTCCGGTGAGCGGCACGTCCGACAGCAGGGTGGCAGCCCGGAGGAGCCAGCGGACGACCTCCACGTGGCCGGAAGCGGGCGGCACGGCCAGCACCATGCCCTTCTTCACGTAGTCCTGGGTGACCGCCCAGCCCTCGGGGACGGGATGGCCGAGCCGCTCCAGCAGCGGTCTGGCCCTTGCCCCGGCCGGGTGCTGCAACCCGACCATGGCCGGCTCGGGCCGGCCCCGCCGGGGCGCCGCCGGAGGGGTCCAGGTGCCCAGCGGCACGGCGGGGCCACGGCCGGAGAACAGGGAGAAGAAGCCACCGCCCGGAGGGGGCACGTCCTCGACGCGTACTGCCGGTTCGAAGTTGATCCACCCCTGCCCGGCGGTGGCCATGGCGTCCATGGTCGCCACCACCTCGTCCGGGCGGTCGGCGTAGAACTCCACGTAACGGGGGTGAGCGGTGGGCATCCGGACACAGAGTCTGCCCGGTGCCCCCGCCTTCCCGTGGCCCGGTGCGATGTCGGCGGGGCTAATCGTCGAGCTTGAGGGCGGAGACGAACGCCTCCTGGGGCACCTCGACCCGGCCGATCGACTTCATCCGCTTCTTGCCTTCCTTCTGCTTCTCCAGCAGCTTGTGCTTGCGGGTGATGTCGCCCCCGTAGCACTTGGCGATGACGTCCTTGCGCACGGCCTTGACCGTGGACCGGGCGATGATCCGACCCCCCATGGCCGCCTGGATGGGCACGTCGTACTGCTGGCGGGGGATCAGCTCCTTGAGCTTCTCGGTCATCTTGCGGCCGTACTCGTCGGCCTTGGTCCGGTGGAGGATGGCGCTGAAGGCGTCGGCGGCGACGCCGTTGAGCAGGATGTCGACCTTGACCAGGTCGCTGCGCTCGTAGCCGGCCGGCTCGTAGTCCATGCTGGCGTAGCCCTTGGTGCGGCTCTTGAGCTGGTCGAAGAAGTCGATGACGACCTCGGACAGCGGGATGCGGTAGACGAGCTCCACCCGCTCGGGCGAGAGGTACTCCATCTTCTGCATGTCGCCCCGTCGCCCCTGGCAGAGCTCCATCACCGTGCCCGTGTACTGCGTGGGCGTGATGATGGTGGAGGTCAGGAAGGGCTCCTCGATGAAGTCGACCTGGTTGGGCGGGGGCATGTCGGCCGGGTTGTCGACTTCGACCTCCTGGCCGGTCGTCAGGTGGGCCACGTACTCCACCGAGGGGGCGGTGGCGATCAGGGCCAGGTCGAACTCCCGCTCGAGCCGCTCACGGACGATCTCCATGTGGAGCAGGCCGAGGAACCCGCAGCGGAAGCCGAACCCCAACACCCCCGAGCTCTCCGGCTGGTAGGTGTACGACGAGTCGTTGAGCCGCAGCTTCTCCAGGGCGTCGCGGAGGTCCGAGAAGTCGTCGCCCTCGATCGGGTAGAGCCCGCAGAACACCATGGGCTTGGGCTCCCGGTAACCGACCAGCGCCTCGCCGGCGGGGCGGCGGGCGTCGGTGACGGTCTCTCCCGAGCGGGCCTCGCCCACGTCCTTGATCCCGGCGATCAGGTACCCGACCTCACCGGGGCCGAGCTCGGCCACGGGGACGGGGGCCGGCGTGCGGGCGCCGATCTCCTCGGCCTCGTGGGTGGCGCCGGTCTGCATGAACCTCAGCCGGGAGCCGGTGGAGAGGCGGCCGTTCATCACCCGCACGGCGCTGACCACGCCGCGGTACTGGTCGTAGTAGGAGTCGAAGATCAGGGCCTGCAGGGGGGCGTCCGGGTCGCCCTGCGGGGCTGGGATGCGGGCCACGGCCGCGTCGAGCAGCTCGGGCACCCCCTCGCCCGTCTTGCCGCTGATGCGTAGGACGGTGGCCGCGTCGATCCCCAGCACCTTCTCGATCTCCTCGGCCACCCGCTCGGGCTCGGCCACGGCCAGGTCGATCTTGTTGACCGCGGCCACGATCTCCAGGTCGTGCTCCAGGGCCTGGTAGCAGGTGGCCAGTGTCTGGGCCTCGATCCCCTGGGTGGCGTCGACCAGCAGGATGGCGCCCTCGCAGGCGGCCAGCGACCGGGACACCTCGTAGCCGAAGTCCACGTGGCCGGGCGTGTCGATGAGGTGCAGGACGTGGTCCCTCCACTTCAGGCGCACGTTCTGGGCCTTGATGGTGATCCCCCGCTCCCGCTCCAGATCCATGGAGTCCAGGTACTGGGCCCGCATCTCGCGGGGGTCGACAGCACCGGTCAGCTCCAGGATCCGGTCCGACAGCGTGGTCTTCCCGTGGTCGATGTGGCTGATGATGGAGAGGTTGCGAATGCGCGTGGGATCGATCATGGCTCGGACCCATTGTTCCAGGGTCACAGTCCCAGGTCGGGCGAGGCGCCGAACTGGTGACACGTCGTGCGTCATATCGCACTGAACGTCACCGGTTCGCCGGGAGAGCGGTCAGAGGGTGGGGTCGTCGCCCCGCTGGGGGAACCTGACCAGGTCGGACAGCAGGCTGGCCGCGGCGCGGGCCAGCTCGTTGCGTTCGACGTCGAGGTCGACACACAGGTGGTTGCTCCCGGCCGCGGTGTGGGCCCAGGGGGGGCGCAGCTCCAGGGCGAAGCAGGCCCGGACGTGCACCCGGAGGGGAGCGCTCGTCCGGGACCGGGCGGTGACGGTGAGGTTGGGCTCGGTGAAGGTCATGGGCACCGAAGAAGGGTCATGGGCGGCGGCGTGGACCAGCCAGGACACCAGCCGCTTGGCCTCCCAGGTGGTCAGGCAGGGGTCGACGACCTCCCAGCTGCCCTCCAGGGCCAGCACCCGCACCGAGACCAGCAGCCAGTTGGAGTCCCAGGGGTCGCTGTCCTCGTCGGGAAACTGGTAGCCGACCACCGCCACCTCCAGCTCGTTCCCCTCCCGGCCCCGTAGCAACATGGCCCCCCAGTGTGGCCGCCAGTCCGGGTGGTCGTCTCCGGCTGGTAACGTCGTCCTCCGGCATGGCCAACATCAAGAGTCAGATCAAGCGCAACAAGACCAACGAGAAGCGCCGCCTGCGCAACAAGGCGGCCCGCTCGGAGATCAAGACCCGCGTCAAGGCCGCGGTGAACGCGGCGGCGGACACGCCCGAGGAGGCGGTCGACGCCCTGCGCACCGCCATCAAGCGGATCGACAAGGCCGCGGCCAAGGGCATCATCCACAAGAACCAGGCCGCCAACCGCAAGTCGCGCCTGATGCGCAGCCTGTCCCGCCAGGCCCAGTCCTAGCCCTGCCGCCCACCGCCCGTTGACACCCGGGCGGCGAAAGAGGAGCATGCCCCCATGCCGGAGGCGGAGGGCGGGGCCAGCGGCCGGAAGCAGGATCCGCGGGTTGAGCGGCGCCGGCCCGACCCGTCCGAATCCCCGCCGCGGGGACGCACGCTCGCCGGGCTCTGGGGCGACAGCGACCGGGAGGGGTTCCGCCGCCTCTACCTGACGCGCGACTTGACCGTGTTCGCCGAGTTCCGTCTCGACGACGTGCTGGATACGGTCGACGTCCCCCCCGAGCAATCTCCCTTCCTCGGGGACCAGGCCACCCGGGTGGAGCTCCGGGAGGACGCCGAGATCGAGCTCACCCAGTCCGCCCGCCTGAACGAGGTCGACGAGTTCGACCTCGACGTCCGATTCGGGACCGGCGGGCCGCGCCCGCTCGCCAACGTGTTCGCCGCGTCCTCAGGGCGGCTGGCCTGTTACGAACCCGGCGAGCCGATCACCGATCCGTGCGACTACACCTGCGACATCTGCATCACCTACAAGGGACCGGCCGGTCGCGATTGTCCTGATCCCGGCTACGGAACGGCGAACTGCTGGGGGGCGACGGGCGGGACCTGCGAGACGTGCTACACGGACTGTGGGACCTGCCCGACCGAGTACGGCGTCACCCGGTGCGGCACCTGCTACACCGAGCCCGGCTATACGAACTGCCGCCGGCACGGTCGCGTCAGGTAGCTCCCCGTCGGCTGAGCCCCCGATGAGGGTCGGCGGCTGGGAGGCGGTGCTCACGGGCAGCCGACGCCATGCTGCCTACGAAGCCGCCCTGGAGGTCGGAAGGCGCCTCAGCGACCCCCTCCGGGTGGGTGAAGCGGTGCGGGTGGCCCCCTCGCAGACGAGCCTCCCTCGCACCGTCCGGTGGGTGCCCCACGACATCGCCCAGGGTGACGCCGGCCTGGCCCTCGCCTTCGCCTACCTCGACCGCTGCCTTCCCGGAGCCGGTTGGGATGCGGTCGCCCATCGGCTCCTCGTGCCGGCAGCTCGTGCCGCCGAGGGTGTCAGGGTCCCGCCCGGCCTGTTCAGCGGGCTGGCCGGGCTGGGTTTCGTCACCATGCTGCTGAGCCGCGACGGCTCCCGGTACGGGCGGCTGGCGGCGGCGCTCGAACCTGAGCTGGTGACGGAGACGCACGTGCGGGCGCAGACGGTCCAAGCTCGCAACGGGGGACTTCCCGTTGACGAGTTCGACGCCGTTTCCGGGCTGGCCGGGATCGGCGCGTACCTCCTCGCCGACGTGTCGTCGCCGGCCAAGGGGGCGGCGCTGAAGCACGCCCTCGTCGCCCTCGTCGGCCTCTTCTCGACCGCTGGTGACATCTCGCCGGCCTGGGCCACACCGCCGGAAGCCATGTACGACGAGGCCACCGCCCTGGCGTACCCGCACGGGAATCTCAACTGCGGCCTCGCTCACGGCATCCCGGGGCCGACGGCCGCGATGGCCATGGCGCTCTCGTCCGGATTCCCCGTACCAGGACTGCGCGACGCGGTGGAACGGTGCGCCTCCTGGATCGTCACCCATCGCTGTGACGACCGATGGGGCGTCAACTGGCCGGCGATGGTTCCCCTGCCCGACGCCGGCGCAGCAGGCGAGCAACCGAGTCGAGCGGCGTGGTGCTACGGCAGCCCCGGGGTGGCACGCGCCCTCTGGCTGGCCGGCGCCGCCCTCCAGGACGACCACCTCAAGGAGCTCGCCCTGGAGGCGATGGAGGCTGTCTACCGGCGCCCCGTCCCGGTTCGGCACATCGATTCGCCCACGTTCTGCCACGGGATCGCCGGGCTCCTCCAGATCACGCTCCGCTTCCACCACGACACGAGGTTGCCGATGTTCCGTAGAGCGGCCGCTTATCTCACCGACCAGATCCTCGATGCCTACGAGCCCGGTGACTCGCTGCTCGGCTTCCGGGAGCTCCAGCCGGACGGCCGCCGCGTCGATCAGGCGGGCCTCCTCGACGGGGCGCCGGGGGTGGCGCTCGTGCTCCTCGCCGCCGCCACGGACGTGGAACCGGCGTGGGACCGCATGTTCCTGCTGGCATGAGCCCGGGCGCGCGGATCTCCGGCTTGTACGAGCCTCTCGGGTGGGTGCTCGTGCGGGCACCGCTCCTGCCCATCGAGCGGTACCTGGAGCTTCCGTCGCAGGAGGCACCCACCGCGTCCGCACCGACCGACCCCCTGGTGCGTGCCGCACTGGCCGTGGGCAGTCCGAACCTGCTGGCGCAGCTCGACCGCGGCGACGAGCGGGCCAGGAACGACCCGGGGATCGGGAGCAAGCTCCTGCGCTACCTCATCCGGATGTCCGCTCGGGCCACACCGTTCGGGCTGTTCGCCGGGGTGGGTCTGGCCACATGGGGACCCACGACCGCGCTGCGGCTCACCGCGCCCGTGCCCCGAACCCGCATGCGGCCGGACATGGCGTGGCTGCTCCAGTTCGTCGCCCGGCTGGAGGCACGGCCGGAGATCCGCCGGGAGCTGGCCGTCGTGACCAACCCCGGTGTCTGGCTGCACGGCGGCCGCGCCATTCTCGACGAACCTGTCGCCGTCAACGGGACCGGCGAGGGGAAGCCGGTCGACATCCGCGCCACGGGTGCCGTCCGCCGGGCGCTCGAGCTGGCCCGCACACCCATGAGATGGGCCGACCTCGCCACCGACCTCGGTAGCACGCCGGGAGCGACCGAGGACAAGGTCGAGGCCCTGCTGACCCGGATGTGGCATGAAGGCTTTCTCATCACAGAACTCCGGCCGCCCCTCACCCACCCGGCACCGGCCCGCTACGTCGAACAGCGGTTGGCGAAGCTGGAGGCGGCGGCGCCGGAGCACGGGCTCCTCGTCGAGCTGCTCGACACCATGGCGGCATGGGACGTCTGCCGGGTGGAGGACCGGCCCCGGCTGCATCGGGCGTTGACCAGGCGGGCCGAGGAAGCCTTGCCGGACTTCACGGGAACTCCGACCCAGGTGGACGCATCGCTTCCCCTCGGGGAGGCTCGTATCGCCCGATCGGTGGGCGAGGCCGCGGCGGGCGCCGCCGAGTTGCTGGTCCGGTTCAGCCCGGCACCAGCCGCCGCCCACTTGGCCGCGTACCGTCAGACGTTCGTCAACCACTACGGAACCGACCGGGAGGTTCCGCTGCTCGAGCTGCTCGATCCCGAACGCGGGCTCGGGCCGCCGGCGGGCACACGGCAGCCGTCGGGCGACGAGTCGGCCGCCGTCAACAGACGCGACACGAAGCTGCGGGCGATCGCGCTGCAGGCGTTGCGCGACCGGCGCCTCGTGGTCGAGGTCGACGAGGCGACGTTGTCCGAGCTCGCCCCTTTCGGAGCGGACCCTCGCACCGCTCCGCTGTCCGTCGACCTCTCGGTCTTCGTCCTGGCCGGTTCCCCCGCCGACGTGGACGAAGGTCGTTTCCGATTGATGATCGGGCCGAACCTCGGCGCCCAGTCGGCGGGTCGAAACCTGGGGCGCTTCGCCGACCTCCTCGACGGGGGCGGGACCGAAGCGCTCCGCGCCGTCGCCGCCGCCGAGGTGGAACGGAACCCCGGAGCACTGCACGCCGAGCTCGTCTACCTCCCACAGCGCAGCCGGATCGCCAATGTCGCCATCCGGCCGCCGGTCCACCGCTATGAGATCGCGGTCTCGACGACGCCCGGCGTCGAACCGGCGTGTTCGATCCCCCTTTCCGAAGTGGTGGTCGGGGAGCGCGACGGGACCATGTACGCCCGCTGGGTACGGATGCCCGATGACCTGCACGTCCACGTCGGGCACATGCTCACGTCCCGCGCCGCGCCGGTCGCCTGCCGCTTTCTCGAGGACATCACCGCCGGCCAGAGAAGACCGCTGAGCTGGTTCCCGTGGGGCCCGATGGAGACGCTGCCCTTCCTGCCTCGCATCGAGGTCGGCCGCGTCGTGCTCTCGCCGGCCCAATGGCGCATCGACGGGACACAACGGGCGGAGAGCCTGGCGCCGGATGGCCCCCGGTTCGCCGAGAGGCTGCGTCGCTGGCGGGACGAGTGGATGGTGCCACGACGCGTCTACCTGGCGACCGGGGACAACCGCCTTCTGCTCGACCTTGAGGCCGGGGCTCAGGCCGAGCTGCTGCGCGAGGAGCTCCGACGGATGGATCCCGACGGTGTCGTGCTGCTGCAGGAGGCGCTTCCCGGGCCCGAACATGCCTGGCTGGAGGGACCGGACGGCCACCACGTCCCGGAACTGGTCGTCCCGCTGATCCAGCGCAAGACAGCCCAGGCCGAGGCCGGCCCGGGGACGCGCCGGGCCTCCGTCACTGCTACGCCTACCTCCGACCGCGTCCGCCCGCCGGGCAGCGACTGGTTGTACGTCAAGCTCTACGGCCCTCGAAACGGGCAGGACGAGCTCCTGGGAGGACCGGTTCGGATGCTCGGCGATTTCGCCACGGCCAACGGGACGGCGACCCAATGGTTCTTCGTGCGGTACGCCGATCCGAAGCCGCACCTCCGACTGCGCTTCGGTGGCCACCCTGATCTCCTGCTGCGCGAGTTGCTGCCGTACGTCTGCTCCTGGGCGCAGGACCTGATCACCGACGGATCGTGCCGCGAGCTGGCGTTCGCCACCTACGAGCGCGAGGTCGAACGGTACGGTGGCCCAGCGGGGATGAGCGTCGCCGAGGCCATCTTCTCGGTCGACAGCGGCGCGGTGGCGGAGATGTTGGCGATCGCCCGGGGCGGCCGGACGTCGCTCGACCCCACGACCGTGGCTGTCGTCAGCGTGGACCGCCTGCTTCTGGATCTCGGGCTGGACGAACCGGCGCGGCTCGCGCTCTATCGGGATGCCGGCGCAGCCCGCCGGCAGACGGGTGCCGAGTACCGCCGACGCAAGGTGCAGCTGCGGCGACTCCTCGGCACCGGGCTGCCCGGCACGGACATCGCAGGGGAAGCCGCGCTCGCACGCCTCCTCCAGGCCCGTCGCGCGTCCATGGCGCCCCTTGTGGCCCGGCTGGAGGCCCTTGCTGCCGGCGGGGAGCTGACCAAGCCGTACGACCGCATCTGTCAGTCCATCGTCCACATGCACTGCAATCGCCTGCTGAACGGAGACCCGCCGAGCGAGCAGGAGGTGCTCGGACTACTGCTGCGCACCCGGGAGAGCTTGGAGCGGGCACCGGTCGAGGCGAGGACGCCACCCCCGGAGTAGGCCCGCCAACGTGCCCGGGAACGGCGGCGGGATCTCGGTGGTTGCCCGGGCCGGGTGCGGCTAGCGGCGCGCCGGTCGGGCCCCCGCGGCCCGGGACAGGGCGGCCAGCCGGGCCACCAGCACCTCGAGCACCACGTCGGCCGGCCAGTCCACCGCCCCCTTCAGGGCCAGGTCGGCCTCGGCCAGGAGCGAGATGGCCCGGGCGAGCGGGGCGTGCCCCAGCCGGCGGACCTGGAGGAGGGCCTTCTTGGCCGGGTAGGTCGACCCGCCGGTCATGCCGAGCAGGGCGGCGGCGCCGGCCTCGTCGGCCACGTCGGCCCCGTCCAGGCGGAGCATCCGGGCGAAGTGGGTGTGCAGGGTGGCGAGGATGACCAGCGGGTGCCGGCCGCCCGGGCCGGTGAGCCGGCGCAGCACGGCGATGGCCACGGCGGCGTCGCCCCGGTCGATGGCGTCGGTGAGCTCCCAGGGCGCCACCGAGCCGGCGCCGCCCAGGAAGGGCGCCACCTCCTCCGGCCCGACCCGTGCCCCCGGGCCGTAGGCGGCGGCCAGCATCTCCAGCAGCGACCGCAGGCGGTCCATGTCCTCGCCCAGGTGCTCGCCGACCAGCGCGGCGGCCCGGGCGTCGAGGCGGACCGGCCCCTCCTTCAGCCGGGCGGCCAGCCACGTCGACCGCCCTTTGCCCCCGGGCACGCCGGCGTCGACGACGTGGCCGGCCTTGCGCACCGCGTCCACCAGCGACCGGGCCACCTGGCCGCCTCCGGCCACCAGCACGAGCGACGTGGTGGGCAGGGGATCACGCAGGTAGGCCACCAGGGGCTCCACGTCGTGGGTGGAGAACCGGCCGACGTCGCGGGCCACCACGATCCGCCGGTCGCCGAAGAACGGGGGCGTCTGGGCCGCGTCCACTACCGCCCCGACCGGGTACTCGTCGCCCGCTAGCTCCTCGGTGAGGAGGGCGGCGTCGCCCGACTCGGCCAGCTCGGACACCAGGTGCTTCACCGCGTCGGCCAGCAGGGCGGGCTGGTCGCCCCGGACGAGGTAGGCGGGGAGGGCGGCCATCAGCCGGCCTCCAGCACCGCGGCCAGCACGTCGCAGATGCGCCGGGCGCCCCGCACGTCGGCCGTGCGCACGATGCGGGCACCCCTGATCACGCCCACCGCGGTCGCCGCCACCGGGCAAGGGGCTTCCGTGACGTCGAGGAGAAGGCTGTCGGGCACGATCCGGTCGGGTGCCAGGCCCGCCGCTCGGGCCTCGTCCACCGTGCCCGCCGGGACCAGCACGGCCACGGCCGAGCCGGCGGAGCGGCGCAGGCTCGCGGCGGTCGGCGCGGGCAGGCGGACCAGGACGGCGTGAGCGGCCAGCGCCTGTTCGAGAGCAGGCTCGTCGACCGCGGTGGCGTACACCGGGAGCGCTCCCCACGGACCAGGGCGGTCGGGCTCCACCATGTCCGCCCCCAGCTCCAGCAGTTCCCGGGCCGAGCCGGGCACGCCCAGCACGAGGGCGCGGTGGGTGAGGTCGTGGGTCCGAGAGCCGAGGGTGAGCCGCATCTGGGGCCGACGCTACCGGTCCGCTCATCGCCCGGATACGTTGGAACCGGATGGCTGCCGGCGGTCGTCTGACCACCATGCGGCGACCTCTCGCGTGCCTGGCCCTGGTCCTGCTTGCCGCCGCGTGCGGAGGGGACGAGGCCTTCACCGCGCCGCCGGCGCAGGCGCCGCCACCGGCCGAACCGGTTCCTTCAACCGCGGTGGGAACGCCGGTCCGAGCCCTGGACCCGGGGGACTCACGGCCGCCCCCGATCCGGGTCCGGGGTGGGGCCCAGGAGCTGACGCTTTCCGCGTGGTCGTTCTGCTGGTCCGCCCCCACCTACGGCGTGTGCGGCGACGGCCGACCCCCGGAGTCGCCGCCCGACATCGGGGATCCGGCCGAGCTCGAGGTCGAGTTCCCCGTGCCCGGCTGGCGGTTCACCGCCACCGCGGCCCTCACCGGAGTGACGTGCGGGCGGGAGCAGTCGGTCGAGTTGCCGTCGATCGGGCCTACGACCTACCGCCTGCTCCCGATCGGGCCGGCCGGCGACTACACGATCACACTCTCCGGCCGGGCCAAGGAGGGGGAGGCGCAGGGAGGCGACCTGGCCACCACCTTCCGCTGGCACACCCCCCGAGCCGGTCCCAACGAGGCGCCGGAGGCGACGGCGAGCATCATCGCCGGCAACCCGTCGGAGCCGCGGAGCTTCGGCGTCGACCTGACCGCCCGGGCTTTGGGGATCTCGACCCGGACGGGCACGGTCGACGCCTCGGTCGTCGTCACCAGCGCCAATGGGGCGTCCCTGGTGATCGAGCTGGAGCCCAGGCCGGCCGGCGACTGCGTACCCGAAGGGATGCTCTACCTGGGCGCACCGGAGGAGGTCGGCAAGGAGGCGGCCGCGCTCGGCCCCGCGCCCTTCCGGTACGACGTCACGTTGATCCTCGACGGCATCCCCTACCAGGGAACCGGCACGTGGCCGGACGGCCAGCGCTCGGAGTGCTCGCCGTGCACCACGTTGCAGTTCGACCCGCCCCTGCCCGCGCTGTAGCGGGCCCTACGGTGTCGCCGTGGGTGCGCGCATCGCCATCGTGACCGGCGGGAGCCGAGGTATCGGGGCCGCCACCGCCCAACGGCTGGCGGCAGGCGGCTGGGACGTGTGCGTGACGTTCCGGGAGCGAGAAGCCGAGGCCGCCGGCGTCGTGGCCCACTGCCTGGCGCCGGGCCACCGGGCGCTCGCGATACGGGCCGACGTCTCCGTGGAGGGCGACGTGGTCGACCTGTTCACCCGCGTGGATGCCGAGCTCGGCCCGGTCACCACCCTGGTGAACAACGCCGGCATCGTCGGCCGGAAAAGCCGGCTCGAGGAGATGGAGGTCGATCGCCCCCGCGCCATGTTCGACGTGAACGTGGTGGGCGCCTTCCTGTGCGCCCGTGAGGCCATCCGGCGGATGTCGACCCGCCACGGCGGGGAGGGCGGAGCGATCGTGAACATCTCGTCGATGGCCTCGCGGATCGGCAGCCCCGG
>JBOGIE010000019.1:0-18555 GCA_050742435.1 Acidimicrobiales bacterium
GCCAGGCAGCGGATGGGCACGCTCACCAGCTCCGACAGCGTCCCCCACTGGACGTGGTCCTCCCGGTCGTAGCCCACGACCTCGTCGCCCGGGCCGAACTCGGTGACCGCCGGGCCCACCCGCTCGACCACACCCGCCACGTCCCAGCAGGGGACGAGCGGGAAGTGGCACGGGAACCGCGATTCCAGCCCGCCCCGAACCGACTTCCAGTCGACCGGGTTGATGCCGACCGCCTTGGTGCGGACGAGGACGGTGTCGGGCCCCACCACGGGGTCGGGGACCTCGGTCAGCTGCAGGACGTCGTTGCCGCCGAAGCGGTCGGTGGCGATGGCGCGCATCGCCCATTCTGATCCGCCGGCGGCGAGGAACCGGCCAGACGCTCTTCACGGGCGCGACACGCGCCGCACACGGCGGGGACACGGCCGCTTCGTACGGTCGGCGACATGCAGACGATTGGGGCACGGGGACGCTGGATCGAGCACTGGGAGCCCGAGGACGAGGCGTTCTGGGAGAGCACGGGCAGGAAGATCGCCCGGAAGAACCTCGCCATCTCCATCTTCGCCGAGCACCTCGGCTTCAGCATCTGGGTGCTGTGGACCATCGTGGTCATCAACCTCTCCAACATCGGCATCACCCTGTCGGTCTCGGAGCTGTTCCTCCTGACCGCGGTGCCGAACCTGGTCGGGTCGTTTCTGCGGATCCCCTACACGTTCGCCGTCCCCCGGTTCGGCGGGAGGGCGTGGACGGCGATGAGCGCCGGCCTCCTGCTGATCCCGTCGGTGCTCCTCGCCGTCGTCGTCCCGAGCGGGTGGCTGGCCGGCCAGAGCCACGGCACCCAGCTGTGGGTCCTCCTCCTCTGCTCGGCGACCGCCGGGTTCGGCGGCGGCAACTTCTCCTCGTCGATGTTCAACATCTCGTTCTTCTATCCGGAGCGGAAGAAGGGGTTCGCCCTCGGGCTCAACGCCGCCGGGGGCAACCTCGGCGTGGCCGTCGCCCAGCTGCTGGTGCCCCTTGTCATCATCGTGGGCATCCCGGCCGGCGCGGTGAGGCTGGCCGACCACCAGGTCCACATGGCCTACGCCGGGTTGATGTGGATGCCGTTCATCGTGCTGGCCGCCTTCCTGGCCTGGCGCTACATGGACAGCCTGACCCAGGCCAGGGCCGACAAGACTTCGTACGTCAAGGCCCTGGGGGCCGGCCAGACCTGGGTGATGTCGTTCCTCTACATCGGCACGTTCGGCTCGTTCATCGGCTTCTCGTTCGCCCTGCCACTGGTGATCAGGAACACCTTCCCGGAGTTCCTCGCCGGTCACCCGTTCATCGCCACCTACCTGGCCGGCCTCAGCTTCGTCGGCGCCCTCATCGGCTCGGTCTCCCGTCCCCTGGGCGGGTGGCTGGCCGACAGGGTGGGCGGGGCCCGCGTCACGCTGTGGGTGTTCGTCGGGATGGCGGCGTCGACGGCCACGGCGATCACCGGCGTCCAGCAGCGCAACTTCCCGCTCTTCTTCTCCTCCTACATGGTGGTCTTCCTGCTGGCCGGCATGGGCAACGGGTCGACCTACAAGATGATCCCCTCGATCTTCGCCGAGCTCGGTCGCAAGGACGCCGAGGAGAAGGGGCTCGACCCCAGGGCGACCGCGGTCGAGTTCAAGCGCCGGGCCGCGGCCGTCATCGGCATCGCCGGGGCGATCGGCGCCTTCGGTGGGTTCCTCATCCAGGTGGTGCTGCGCCAGGCCAGCCTCCAGGTCTCGGCCCTGGTGAGGGCGGCCCCGACGCCGGCCGAGAAGGTGGCCGCCGCGGCCGCCAACGCCGACTGGTCGACGCCGGCCCTGTGGGTCTTCCTCCTGTCCTACGTGGTGTTCGCCGGCGTGACCTGGTTCTTCTACCTGCGCCGGAGCGTGGCGACCGAGCGCATCCCGAGCCTGGCCTACGCCGGCGTGTGAGCGGTGCGGCGCGGCGTCAGCTGGTGTGGCCGGCGGTGGCCGGGTGGACGACGGCCTTGCCGTTGCGGCTGTCCCCCCGCTCGATGCGGATGGCCAGCTGGCCGTTGCCGAAGGTGGCCGAGGCGTCACCGCCGAACCCGGCGGGGACGGTCACCATGCGCTCGTACGGGCCGTAGTGCCACTCGTGGGTGATGTAGTCCTTCTCGGCCGCGGTGCGCTGGGCGGCGTTGACGTGGACCCGGTCGCCCTCGATGTCGATCGACACGTCGTCGGCCATGACCCCGGGCAGGGGCATGACGAGGACGACGGCCCCCTCGGTCTCGTACATGTTCACCGGCACCCGCTGGGGGTCGTACTCCACGAGATGTCGGGGCGGGGTGTCGGGGTCGGGGAACTCGCCGCCGCCCTGCCGGTTGCCGGGGCCCTGGGGTTGCTGCGCCGGCTGCTCCACGCCTTCGTCGGTCTCCACCGGCTCGGGGCGGACGGCCTTGGGTACGGTCGAATCGCTCATGGACACCGATGTACCCGAGCCGGCGGCCGGCTACGCCGTGGCCAGCCCGATCCGGACCGTGACCGGGTTGGAGCTCACCGTGGCCGCCGCCGCGCCTTCTGACCACGACGAGCTGTACCGGGCGTTCGCCGCGGTCGTCGCCGCCGGGGAGGGGTACCCGCAGGCGCCCGGGCCGCTGGCCGTCGAGGACTTCGACGACTACTGGCTGGCGCACAAGTCGCTGGTGGCCGTGGCCCGCCACGACGGGCGCCTGGCCGGCTCCTACTACCTCAAGCCCAACTTCCACGGCCGGGCCGCCCACGTCGCCAACGCCGGGTACTTCGTGGTGGCGGGGATGCGGGGCCAGGGCGTCGGCGAGGCGCTGGTCCGGCACTCCTTCGCCGAGGCCCGGCGCCTCGGGTTCGACGCCATGCAGTTCAACCTGGTCTTCGAGACCAACCCGGCCCGCCGGCTGTACGAGCGCCTCGGCTTCCAAGCCGTGGGCCGCATCCCCGAGGCGGTCGAAGGCGAGGCCGCCATCGTCTACTGGCGCCGCCTCTAGCGCGGCGGGGAGGCCTTGGTGCAGTCGCTGCGGACCTGGCAGAAGGGGTCGAGGACCGGCGAGATCACGGAGTCGGGGCCGAACGCAGGGAACGGGGAGCAGCCGGCCTGGCCGGCGGTTCCGGGGCCCACGGCGACGCAGCCGGTGAGGGCCACGCTGCCCGCGAACGGGGGCGGCGGCGATCCGCCCGGGGGGATGGTGTGGGTGCACGAGTCGCCGGAGAAGACGCTGAGCGCCGCCTTGTACGCGCCGGCCGCGGCGTAGGTGTGGGTGGCGACCGCCCGGTGCGAGCCGGGCGTGAGTGGAGAAGCACCCTCGCAGGAGCGCCCGTTGTGGAGCGAGTAGCCGGGCGTCCCGTCGCCGAAGTCCAGCAGGATCACGCAGCAGGGATCGGCGCTGGACACGTCGAGGACGAACCGGACCGGCTGGCCGGCCACGGGCGCCCCGGGCTCCAGCCGCATCCGGGCGCTCACGCCGTCGCGCGTGTCCGACCAGCTGCTGGCCGCCGCCACGTTGGGGATGCCGGTCGCGGGCGTGGTGGGCGGCAGGGGCGGCAGGGGCGCACCGGGAGGGAGGGTCGGCGCCGGCGTGGCCCTGACCGTGGTCCGGGTGGTCGACGGAGCGGGCGCGGTGGTGGTCGTCGAGCTGGGCACGGTCGGTGCCGGATGGGGCGGGGCGACGGTCACCGTGACGTCCGGCGCGGCCGTGGCGCCCAGGCCGGCCGCCCCGACCCGGCCGCTCTCGACCGGGGACTGTTCCACGGTGGCGGCGGCCAGCACCCCGCCCGGCAGCAGGACGGCCACGAGGGCGACCAACCCCGCGACGGCCCGGCTCATCTCCTGGTTGTCGGCCGGGTACGGCCGGGGCTTGAGGCGGCCGGGCCTAGCGCTCCTGGTCGAGGGCGGCGAACGCCTCGACGTTGGCCGCCACCTCCCGGCTGGTGTGAGCGTGGGCCTCCTTGACGGCCGGGTCCTTCTCGGCCTCCTTGGTGGCGGTCACCAGGTCGGCCAGCTTCTGGTCGCGGTCGGTCATGGGTGAGTCCTACCCAGGGGCCGGGGAACCGACTACGCGGTCAGCAGGTCGCGGGCGCTGCGGGCGGACGAGGAGCGGCGCAGCTTGGAGATGGCCTTGAGCTCGACCTGGCGGACGCCCTCGCGGGTGAGGCCGAAGTGCTCGCCCACCTCCTCGAGGGTGCGGGGCCGGCCACGGTCGAGGCCGTAGCGGAGGCAGAGGACCTCCTGCTCACGGGGCTCGAGGACCGAGAGGAGCTGGGCCACGTGGGTGGGCAGCATGGCGGCGAAGACGGCCTGGTCGGGCGGCGGGGTGGTGTAGTCCTCCACCAGCTCCCCGAACTCCGTCTCGCCGTCGATCAACCGCTCGGACAGGGAGGTGGGCTCGCCCAGGTAGGGCAGCAGCTCCTCGACCTTCTTGGGCGGCATGCTGACGGCGGCGGCCAGCTCGTCGGGCTTGGGCGGGCGGCCGTGGCGCACCTCGAGGGCCGAGACGGCCATGCGGATGGCCAGCAGCTGGTCGCCGGCGTGGACCGGGAGCCGGATGGTGCGGCTGGTGTTGGCGATGCCCCGGGCGATGGTCTGGCGGATCCACCAGGTGGCGTAGGTGGAGAACTTGAACCCCCGGCGGGGGTCGAAGCGCTCGACGGCCTGGATCAGGCCGAAGTTGCCCTCCTGGATGAGGTCGAGCAGCGGGAGCCCCGACGCCTGGTACCTCTTGGCGATCGACACCACCAGGCGGAGGTTGGAGCGGACGAACCTGCGGGCCGCATCCTCACCCGCTCGGACCTGGGCTTCGAGCTCTTCCTGGGCGGCGACGGTGAGGGCGTCGCCCCGGGCCAGCTTGGCCGCCGCCATCTGACCGGCCTGGGTGAGCGTGCCAAGGCGTACTTCATCGTCCCGTGTCAACAGGGGGTACTTGCCGATGTCGTTGAGGTAGAGCTGGAGGAGATCCTCCTCCTCGGAGCCCTGACCACGCCCTTTGGCCAACAACGCCTCCTGACCTGCTGTTTGTCAAGCTAGCAGGCGCGCCGGCCCAGCGCCCCTCCGGGTTCAGCGCTCGAAGCGCATCCCCAAACGAACCTCGCCGCCGGAGCGGACGACCTCCACGTCGGACGCCAGCCGGCGGATCAGGTACAGCCCGCGGCCGGTCTCGGCGGCGGCGTCGGGCATCTCCGGCGAGGCCTGGACCCCGAACCCTCGGCCCCGGTCGGTGATGGTCACGACGACCGCCCCGTCGTCGAGGCACGCGGTGGCCCGGACCACCCCGCCGGCGTGGCGCTGGGAGTTCACCATGGCCTCGTGCAGGGCCAGGCTGACGGCGTCCACGTCACCGGCCCATCCCGCGTCGACCAGCATCCGGGCCAGCTCACGGCGCGCCGGACCGGGCTGCGGGGACAGCTCCACCGGGCGGGTGAGGGACGAGGTCAACATGGTGTCCTGTTCCTTCCCAAACGGGCGGGCGAGCCAACGTGGTTCAGGCCCGGAAGACCGCCTCCAGCTCCTCGGGGACGGCCACGTCGAGCTGGCTGTACGTGCACGACCGCGGGTCGCGTTCGGGCCGCCACCGCACGAACTGGGTGGCGTGGCGGAACCGGTCGCCCTGGAGGTGGTCGAAGGCCACTTCAGCCACCAGCTCGGGGCGGAGCGGCTCCCACTCCATGTTCCGCCCGGCGTTCCAGCGGCTCTGGCCCCCCGGCATGCGCCCGGTGGCCTGGGCCTGGGCCTCGGCCCAGTCGCGCCAGGGATGTCCGTCCAGGGCGTTCTCCCGGTACGGGGCCACCTCCCCGGCCAGCTCCTTGCGCCGGGCCACGCTGAACGAGGACGCCACGCCCACGTGGTGGAGGGTCCCGTCGTCGTCGTAGAGGCCGAGCAGCAGCGAGCCCACTCCTGCCCCGTCCTTGTGGACCCGGAAGCCGGCCACCACGCAGTCGGCCGTACGGGCGTGCTTGACCTTGAGCATGACCCGCTCGTCCTCCCGGTACGGGAGCGAGACGGGCTTGGCCACCACGCCGTCGAGCCCGGCGCCTTCGAACCGCTCGAACCACTCGGCCGCCACCTCGGCGTCGGACGTGGCCGGGGTGAGGTGGACGGGGGGCTCGGCCCCGGCCAGGGCCCGCTCCAGGGCGGCCCGGCGCTCGGCGAACGGGGTCGGGCGCAGGTCGGTGTCGTCCAGGGCCAGCAGGTCGAAGGCCACGAACGACGCGGGCGTGGTCCGGGCCAGCAGGTTGATCCGGGACTCGGCCGGGTGGATGCGCTGGAGCAGGGCCTCGAAGTCCAGCCCCTTGTCGCCGGCGATGACGATCTCCCCGTCGACCACGCACCGCTCGGGCAGGTTGGCCTTGAGTGCGGGCGGCAGCTCGGGGAAGTACCGGGTGAGGGGCTTCTCGTTGCGGCTGCCCAGCTCGACCTCGTCGCCGTCCCGGAAGACGATGCACCGGAAGCCGTCCCACTTGGGCTCGTAGAGCAGCCCGTCGGCGGCGGGAAGGTCCCGGGACAGCTTGGCCAGCATGGGCTTCACCGGAGGCATGACGGGCAGCTGCATGGCGCCATGTTCGCACCCCCCTCCCGAAATGGTGACGGTCAACCGCGCCACAGGCGCCGCTGAGCGTCACCGGTTCGGGTGGGGGGTAGCGTCCCGGACGCGATGCCGACCCCTCGCGCCACCTATCGCGTCCAGCTGCACGCCGGGTTCACGTTCGACGACGCCGCGGCCATCGTCGACTACCTGGCCGACCTGGGGATCAGCCACCTGTACTGCTCGCCGTTCCTGCAGGCCGCGCCCGGCAGCACCCACGGCTACGACGTGGTCGACCACCACCGGCTCAACGCCGAGCTGGGCGGCGAGGAGGCCTACGAGCGGCTGTGCCGGGCGCTGGCCGCCCGGGGCATGCAGCAGCTCGTCGACATCGTCCCCAACCACATGGCCATCAGCGGCCGGGAGAACGCGTGGTGGTGGGACGTGCTGGAGAACGGCCCGTCCAGCCGGTACGCGTCCTACTTCGACATCGACTGGGACCCGCCCGAGGAGCGCATGCGCCTGCGGGTGCTCATGCCCATCCTCGGCGACCACGTGGGGCGGGTCATCGACCGTGGCGAGCTCACGCTGGTCCGCGACCGGGGCTCGTTCGAGTTCCGCTACTTCGACCACGCCGCGCCGGTCTCCCCCCGCTCGCTGGACGATCTCCTGGGCGACGTGGCCAGGGGCGCCAAGTCCGACACCCTGGCCAGCATCGCCGTGGCCCTGGGCCGGCTCCCGCCCTCGATCGCCACGGACCGGGACAGCGTGGAGGAGCGCCACCGCGACAAGGAGGTGCTCCGGGCCAGCCTGGCCGAGCTGTTCGAGGAGGAGCCCGAGGTGGCTGCCGCCGTCGACGAGGCGGTGGCGGCCCTCAAGGAGGACGGCGACGCCCTCGACGCCCTCCTGGAGCGCCAGAACTACCGCCTGGCCTACTGGCGCGTCGCCGGCCAGGAGCTGGACTACCGGCGCTTCTTCGACATCACCACCCTGATCGGCCTGCGCAGCGAGAACCTCTTCGTCTTCGCCGACACCCACGAGACGATGATCGGGCTGGTACGGGACGGCAAGGTGGCCGGCCTCCGGGTGGACCACGTCGACGGGCTGCGCCAGCCGGCCGAGTACCTCCGCCTCCTGCGCCAGGCCGCGGGTCCGGACACCTACCTGGTGGTGGAGAAGATCCTGGAGCGGGATGAATCCCTCCCCTCGAGCTGGCCGGTCCAGGGCACCACCGGGTACGACTTCGCCGCCGGCGTGGGCGGGCTGTTCGTCGACCCGGCCGGGGAGGCGCCCCTGAGCCGGCTGTGGGGCGACTTCACCGGCCGCCCCGTCGAGTACGAGGCCATGGTCCACCGCAACAAGCACCTGGTCATGCGCACGGTGCTGGCCGCCGACGTCAACCGCCTCACCAACCTGCTCGTCTGGTTGTGCGACCGACACCGCCGCCACCGTGACCACACCCGCCAGGACCTGACCCGGGCGGTGCAGGAGGTGCTGGCCTGCCTCGACGTCTACCGGACCTACGTGCGGCCGGCGGGCATGAAGCCGTCCGAGGACGACGTGGCCCGGGTCCGGGCCGCGGTGGACAGGGCCAGAGAGCGCCGCCCCGAGATCGACCCCGACCTGTTCGAGTTCCTCGGTGACCTCCTGCTCCTCCGTTGCGGCCACGGCTTCCCGGACGAGGGCGGGCTCGGGCCGCTGGAGGACGACTTCGCCCTGCGCTTCCAGCAGCTGAGCGGGGCGGTGATGGCCAAGGGGGTCGAGGACACGACCTTCTACCAGTTCAACCGGCTGGTCTCGTTGAACGAGGTGGGCGGCAATCCGGGCCGGTTCGGGACTGCGGTCGAGGGGTTCCACGCCGACAACGCCCGGATGGCCCGGGACTGGCCGGCCACCCTCCTGGCCACGTCCACCCACGACACCAAGCGCAGTGAGGACGTCCGGGCCCGGATCAGCCTCCTCTCGGAGATCCCCGAGGACTGGGCCGCCGCCGTCGACCGCTGGGCGGCCATGAACGAGCGCCACAAGACCGGCCGGTGGCCCGACCGCAACGCCGAGTACCTCCTCTACCAGGCGTTGGTGGGCGCCCACCCCCTCGACGCCGAGCGGGCGGCCACGTTCATGGAGAAGGCGTCGCGGGAGGCCAAGGTCCACACCTCCTGGATCGACCCGGACGCCGAGTACGACGAGGCCCTGGCCGCCTTCGTCAAGGCGGTGGTGGCCGACGCCGCCTTCGCCGCCGACCTGTCCGCATTCGTGGCGCCGCTGGCGGCCGCGGGCCGGACGACCTCCCTGGCCCAGACCCTGCTCAAGCTCACCTCGCCGGGCGTGCCCGACATCTACCAGGGCACCGAGCTGTGGGACCTCAGCCTGGTCGACCCCGACAACCGCCGGCCGGTCGACTACCAGGCCCGACGCCAGGTGCTGGAGACCGTCCGCTCCGCCTCGGCCGCCGACGTCCTCGCCCGGTCCGACACCGGGGCGCCCAAGCTGTGGCTGGTGCAGCGGGCGCTCGACGTCCGCCGTCGCCGCCAGGCCGCCTTCGCCCCGGGCGGCGCCTACCGCCCCCTGGCCGCCGCCGGCTCGAGGCAGGCGAACGTGGTGGCCTACCTGCGGGGCGACGACGTGGCCGTGGTCGTCCCCCGGCTGGTCCTGGGCCTGAGGGACGGGTGGGCGGACACGGCGGTGGAGCTGCCGGCCGGCCGGTGGGGGGACACGTTCGGGGGGACCGAGGTCGACGGCGGCGCCCCGGTCGCCCTCTCCGAACTGCTCGCCGGTTTCCCGGTCGCCCTTTTGGTCAGGAACCGACCATGAACCTGTTCCAGGTGTGGGCGCGGCGCGCCTCTCGTGTCGACGTGGTGCTGCGGGGCGCCGAGCGCCATCCCCTCGACGGGCCCGACGAGTTCGGATGGTTCTCGGCCCTCGTCTTCGACGCCGGGCCGGGCGACGACTACGCCTACTCCCTCGACGGCGGCGACCCCCGCCCCGACCCTCGCTCGCCGTGGCAGCCCCAGGGTGTGCACGGGCCGTCCCGCCTGCTCGACCATTCGGCCTTCCCCTGGACCGACAACCTGTGGCGAGGCGGCACTCCCCTGGCCCAGGCGGTCGTCTACGAGCTCCACGTCGACACCTTCTCGCCCGAGGAGACCTACGAGGGGGCCATCCGCAAGCTCGACCACCTCGTCGACCTGGGCGTGACCCACGTCGAGCTGCTCCCGGTGGTCGAGTACCCGGGCCGGTGGGGCTGGGGCTACGACGGGGTCGACCTCTACGCCCCCAACTCGGGCGACGGGGGGCCGGACGGGCTCAAGGCCCTGGTCGACGCCTGCCACGCCAAGGGTCTCGGCGTGATCTTCGACGTCGTCTACAACCACCTGGGCCCGTCGGGAAACTACCTGGGCGAGTACGGCCCCTACTTCACCGAGCGGTACGGCACCCCCTGGGGCGAGGCGGTGAACCTGGACGGTCCCGACAGCGACCCGGTCCGGGCGTTCATCATCGACAACGCCCTGATGTGGCTGCGGGACTACCACGCCGACGGGCTCCGGCTGGACGCGGTCCACGCCATCGTCGACACCTCGGCCACCCACATCCTCGAGGAGCTGGCCGACCGGGTGGACGAGCTGGAGAGCGTCCTGCGCCTGCCGAAGTTCCTGATCGCCGAGAGCGACCTGAACGACCCCCGCGTGGTGGCCGACCGGGAGGTCGGGGGCTACGGCATGGACGCCCAGTGGAGCGACGACTTCCACCACGCCCTCCACGCCGTGCTCACCGGGGAGCGGGCCGGCTACTACGCCGACTTCGGGGAGGTCGGCCAGCTGGCCAAGGCCCTGCGCCAGGCGTTCGTCTACGACGGTGGGTTCTCGCCCCACCGCCGTCGCCGCCACGGGCGCACCCCGGTCGGCATCCCGGCCACCCGGTTCCTGGGCTACCTCCAGAACCACGACCAGGTCGGCAACCGGGCCCAGGGGGAGCGCAGCTCCATGCTCCTGAACGACGGCCTGCTCAGGGTGGCCGCCGCCCTCGTGGTGCTGGGCCCCTCGGTCCCCATGCTCTTCCAGGGCGAGGAGTGGGGGGCCTCCACGCCGTTCCTCTATTTCACCGACCACGACGACCCGGAGCTGGGCCGGGCGGTCACCGAGGGGCGCCGCCGGGAGTTCGCGTCGTTCGGATGGGACCCGGCCGACGTGCCCGACCCCCAGGATCCCGAGACCTTCCGGCGCTCCAAGCTCGACTGGGACGAGGTGGCCCGCCAGCCCCACACCGGGCTGCTCGCCTGGCACAAGGCGCTCATCGCCCTGCGCCGGTCGACGCCCGAGCTGAGCGACGGGCGGTTCGACACTGTGGGCGTGGTGTACGACGAGGAGGCCCGCTGGCTGGTGTTCCGTCACGGGCCGGTCGCGGTCGCATCCAACTTCGGCGACAAGCCGGTCACCGTGCCCATTCCGAGCGGGACGGTGGCTCTTTCGTCCTCGGACGAGAGCTCCGTGGAGGGCCATGAGGCGGCCCTCGCGCCGGAGTCGGTGATCGTGCTCTGCACCCCTTGACGAACTCCTGCAGGGAGGTGTATCCAGGGTTGGCGGCCGGAATCGGCTGCATAGGGGGTATGCGATGTCCCCGGCTTCGACGGCGACTCGGAAGCAGGACGGCGGTCGGGCCACTCCAGTCCTCCCGTTCCCTCACCTCCCGCTCCCCGTGGATCTGCGCCACCTCGGGTGGGACCGGGAGATCGTGGTCGACTGGCAGATGCCGTCCGACTCCTCCGAGCGCAAGAACTGACAGCCGTCCGGTAGATCCCGCTGCCGTGGGCGACGGCGACCGGACCGGCGCGCGTCACGGCCTGAGCGCTTGGCAGACGGGGGCCTCCGCCGTCGTCCGCCAGGCCTCCGCCTCGTGCTCGGCGACGGGGGCCAGCGGCTGGTCGGCGAAGACCGCGCCTCGGTGGCGGGCCGGGAGGGCCAGGACGTAGGCGAACCGGTCGCAGGCCGGGCCCATCAGCGGCTCCTTGGTCGGGCCCGCGGCCTCCACCGCCATCTCACAGGTGGGCAGCTCGGGGACGGTCCGGATTACCCGCACGTCGTCGACGTAGGCCAGCAGGCCGGCGCGCGTCCGGCCCAGCGCGCACACCTGGCGGCCGTCCCGCTGCCCGGCCCGGACGTAACCGGCGGCGATGCGGTTGGGCACCTCGTCACGGGCCAGGGGCGGGCCGAGGATGGCGAGCTGGGCGACGACGCAGGCCCCGGCCAGGAGGGCCAGCCGGGGATGGCGGGACACCGCGGCGCCGGCCGCCACCGACGTGGCCGGCGCCAGCCAGATGAAGAAGCGGGAGTCGAGCCAGGAAGGCCCGGCCAGCCATGCCCCGACGACCATGGCGGTGGTCCCGATCACGACCCATGGGAGCCAGCGACGGTCCCGCAGCACCGTCCACCCCACGACCACCAGCACCGCCATCCCGGCCAGGGCCGGCCCGCCCAGCAGGTTGGCGCCCAGCCGGAGCGGGAAGGTGGGGGCGAAGACGTAGCGGGGTGGGCGGGAGAGGCCGTCGACGATCGCCGGCCACTGGATGGCCACGCCCACCGCCACCGCCGCCGCCCAGGGCACGACCAGCCGGACCGGCGAGCGGCGGGCGCCGACCGCGACCAGGGCGTGCACGGGCAGGAGGGCGGCGGCGAACAGGTGGGTGCAGACGGCCGCGGCCAGGGCCAGGGCGTAGGCGAGGAGGAGCCAGGGGCGGGGCCGGTGGTCGCGCAGCATCCGGAACAGCAGGAGGGTGGCGACGACCGCGGCCAGGGTGACCAGGGCGTACCCCCGCACCTCCCGGAACTGCCGGACGGCCATGGCGTTGACCGCCAAGGTCGCCCCGGCCACGTGACCGGCGAGCGGGCCGAAGCGGCGGGCCACCGCGGCCGCCACCAGGGCGACGGCCAGGGCACCCAGGGCGATGGGCAGGACCCGCAGCACCCGCTCGTCCTGGCTGCCCGTCGCCCGGTAGACGAGGTGGTCGAGGGCCGAGAAGAGCGGGTGGTTGTTGAACCGGTCCTGGCGGAAGGCGTCGGCCAGCGACGGGGTGGCGACGAACTGGCCGACCGTGCGAGAGGCGTCGAAGCTGAAGGCCCGGGCCCACCCGATGCTGTAGAGCAGGGCCGCCGCCCCGCCGTCGAGGGCGCCGACGGCCGCCGGGGAGCGCCATCCGGCTCTTCGGATCAGCCGGCCTCGTGGGCCGCGGCCCAGGCCACCAGCCGATCGGCCGGCCAGGCGTTGACGATCGACTCGATGGCCACGTCGCACTCGGCCGCCCGCACGCACCCGTAGGGCTGCCATTCCAGCTGGCCGGGGGCGTGGGCGTCGGTGTCGATCGACACCCGGCACCCGGCGGCCACCACCTTGCGGAGCAGCTCGCGGGGCGGGTCGAGGCGCTCGGGCCGGCAGTTGATCTCCACCGCGGTGTCGCTCTCGGCGCAGGCCGCGAACACCGCGCCGGCGTCGAAGGCCGACGGCGGCCGGCCCTTCTCGGTGACCATCCGGCCCGTGCAGTGGCCGAGGATGTCGACGTGGGGGTTGCGGACGGCGGCGATCATCCGGGGCGTCATGGCCGCCGACTCCATCCGGAGCTTGGAGTGGACGCTGGCCACCACCACGTCCAGCCGGCTCAGCAGCTCGTCGGTCTGGTCGAGCGAGCCGTCGTCGAGGATGTCGACCTCGATCCCGGTCAGGATGCGGAACGGCGCCAACTGCTCGTTGATCTCGGCCACCAGGTCGAGCTGGGTGCGCAGCCGTTCGGCGGTGAGGCCGTTGGCCACCTTCAGCCGGGGGGAGTGGTCGGTGAGCACGACGTACTCGTGGCCCAGGGCGCGGGCGGCCCGGGCCATCTCGTCGATGGGACTGCCGCCGTCGGACCAGTCGGAGTGGGTGTGGCAGTCGCCCCGCAGGGCGGCGCGGATCTCGGCGCTGCGCCCGGTGAGGGTGGCCGCGGTCTCGGCGACCATGTCGCCCGCCGCCTCCTCCAGCTTGGCCAGGTAGCCGGGCACGTCGCCGGCCAGGGCCTCCATGGCCACCGCCTCGGTGGTCTGGCCCACGCCGGCGATCTCCCGCAACCGTCCGGCCGCCGCCCGCGTGGCCAGGTCGGCCGGGTCCAGCTTGGCCAGGGCGGCCGCCGCCCCCCGGAAGGCCCGGACCCGGTAGGTGGGCGCGCCCGATCGCTCGAGGAGGTAGGCGATGCGCTGGAGGGCCTGCACGGGATCCAAGAGCGGTCGAGCGTACCTTTAGGCGCGTGTCGACCCACGTCGTCGTCGTCTCGGACACCCACATCCGCCGGGCCCGGGCGCGGAAGCTACCCGACCGCGCCTACGCCCACCTGGACAGGGCCGACGTCATCCTCCACGCTGGTGACATCCTGGTCGGCGAGGTGCTGGACGAGCTGCGTGGCTTCGCCCCGGTCCACGCCGTCCTCGGCAACAACGACGCCGAGCTGGTCGGCGTGCTGCCCGAGACGGTGTCGCTGGAGCTGGACGGCGTGCGCCTGGCCATGATCCACGACAGTGGGTCGTCGCAGGGGCGGGCCGGGCGCATGCGGCGCCGGTTCCCGGATGCCGACGTGGTCGTATTTGGGCACAGCCACATCCCGTGGGACGATTCCGGCGTGGACGGCCAGCTTCTCTTCAATCCCGGCTCCCCGACCGAGCGCCGGTCGCAGCCCCACCACACCCTGGGCACGCTCGACCTCGATGGCGGCCGGGTGGTGTCGCGCATCCACGTCCTGTGATCGGCGGCCACCTCCGGCTGGCGCTGGCCGGCGCCATCACCGCCCTGCTGATCCTGGCCGGCGGCGTGGCAAGCGTGCGGACCTCGGCCGCGCCCACCGCCCTGGCGTTCATCGCCGGGGGGCGGGCCGTCGCCGCGTCCACCGCCCTGGCCACGGTGACGCCGCGCCCGACCGGCGCGGTGGCCCTGCCGCTGTCGAACCCCAAGGCGCTGGAGTCCCAGCTCGCCGCCGCCGGCATCACGCTGCCGCCCGGGGCCGCGGTGTACGCCGCCAAGGTGACCAAGGAGGGCGGCGGCCTGGCCTACGACGACTACCAGGCCGGGGGCGGCGCCCTGGCCACCAACTTCTGGCCCGCGTCCTCGATCAAGGTCCTGGCCGCGGTCGGGGCCCTGGAGTTCGTCGGCCAGCACGGGTTCACCGGCGCGGCCACCGTGGCCTTCGGCAGGGGGGCGCCCCGCCCCCTGCGGTCGATCTACGACGGGGCCATCCGGGTCAGCTCGAACGCCGACTACGACCTGCTGGTGGAGCTGGCCGGGGTCGACTGGCTCAACAAGGAGTTCCTCACCGCGGCCCGGGGCTTCCCGGCGACGGTGATCCAGCGTTCCTACACCTTGGGCGGGAACCTGCGCACCAACCCCTCCGTCACCCTTTCCGAAGGCGGGCGGCGAGTGACCATCCCGGCCCGTACCGGCCGGGTGGACACCGACTGTCGGCAGGGGAACTGCTCGAACCTCTTCGAGATGAGCGAGTCGGTGCGCAGGGTCGTCCTCCACAACGAGATCCCCGAGCCCGAGCGGTTCCGGATCAGCACGGCCGACGCCGCGGCGCTCACCGCCGCCCTCCTCGGCGCCGAGGGCTGGTTCGAGCCGGCCGTGGCCCGGGTCCTCGGCAGCACGGCCCGGATCTACAAGAAGCCCGGGCAGGTGCCGGGGCGGGACTGCATGGACGTGGCCCTCATCGAGGCCCGCGGCCAGCGCCTCCTCCTGTCGGCCACCGTCCCGGAGCGCCAGGGCGGCTGCCCGGCGCTGGTCAGCCTGGTCACCGGGGTGCTGCGGGTGCTCACCGGCTGACCTCCCGGGTCAGGCGCGAGGAGCGGTCAGCTCCCCGTGGAGCTTCTCGGTCTCCGGGGT
This sequence comes from Acidimicrobiales bacterium, assembly GCA_050742435.1. Taxonomy (GTDB): domain Bacteria; phylum Actinomycetota; class Acidimicrobiia; order Acidimicrobiales; family AC-14; genus CADCTB01. The sequence goes on from JBOGIE010000019.1 coordinate 15,416, forward strand.
GGGCTCGAGGTCGATCTCCACCAGCCGGGCCTGCAGGCGCCGGTACGTGGCGGCGGCGTCGTCGGGCCGGCCCAGCTTGGACTGCAGGCGCATGATCCGCCGGTAGATCTGCTCGGCGTAGGGGTCGACCTCGACCGCCCGCTGCAGGGCCTGCCACGAGCCCCGGGCATCGCCGGAGGCCCAGCGGACGTCGCCCAGCCAGACCAGCACGTCGAGGACCCGCTGGCGGAGGTCCTCCCGGGGGGTCTCGGCCCAGGCCCAGTCGGCCCCGGCCAGCAGGTCGCCGGCGTAGGTCTGGGCCACCCGGTCGTAGGCCGCGGCCCGCACGAAATCGTCGCTGCCCGCCGCCCCCTCGGCCAGGGCATGCTCGAGCCGCCACAGGTCGACGTCGAACAGCGGCTCGACCCGGTACCGGTCGCCGTCGCGCTCGATGACCTTGAGCTTCTTCACGCCGGTGGCGTCGCGGAGGCGGCTGCGCAGGTTGCCCAGGGCGGTCCAGAACCACTCCGACCCCCGGCCGGGGTCGGCTTCGGGCCAGAGGGCCTCGACTGCGGCGTCGAGGGTCGTGCCGGCCGGGTGGAGGAGGTAGAAGGCCAGCAGCTCCCGGGCCTTGGCCCTCAGGCCGGCACGGATCTCGGTGCCGCCGACGTCGATCCGGTAGGTGCCGAGCAGCTGGACCGAGACCATGGGCGACTCGGCCATCGTCACCTCGAACGGCTCGGCCTCCTCGACCACCGGGGTGATCACGTCGTCGTCGGTCCGGGCGCTGGCCAGCACCCCGAGCAGCTCGCTGGCCGCCTCCCGGCCCAGGGTGTACAGGCGGGCGCCCAGCAGCCGGCCGGCGGGCGTGGGGTCGACCTCGTCGGCCTGGGCCTCGGCGGCCTGGGCCTCGGCGCGTTCCTCCTCGCCGGCCGCGGTGCCCGCCGCCGCCTGGCCCACCTGGGCCACCCGCTCGTTGGCCTCCAGCCGGACCGGGACCGCCCCTTCGGGGGCGGCGTCGACGAGCACGGCCACCACCTTGGGCCCGCCGGTCTCGGACACCAGGGCCGTCAGCTCCTCCAGCTCCTCGGGCGAGCCTCCCCGGGCGACGAGCAGCACCCCGGCGCCGTGCGGGCGGGCCGCCCGGTCGTCGCGGATCTGGGCCAGGGCGGTGGCCAGAGCGGCGGGCTGGCTGAGGCCCGGGAACCCCTGGCTGGGCGGGAGCAGGTCGCCCACGACCACGGCCTCGCCCCCGCCAGCGGCCGTCTGGGCCAGGAAGGACGTGACCAGGAAGCGGGCCACGTCGGCCGCCGCCGGCCCGAACAGGGCCAGGGGCCCGGCCTCGGCCAGGTCGAGAGCGAGCTCCTCGGCGTCGCGGTAGCCGGCGGCCACGGTGAACGGGGTGACCGGGCCGCTGGGCGCCTTGGCCCTGGCGCCCTTGCCGTCCCCCGCGGCGTGGCCGGCGGGGCGCACCGCGGCCAGGTCGGCCCGGGCCCGCCCGTAGCGGTCGATGCGGCGGGTCAGGTTGGTGGCGAAGGGATCGCGCCGGTGCAGCCCGGGCGAGGGCTTGTTGGCCCGGCGCCGGCGACGGCGGCGGAGGCCGGCCCGCCTGAGCGCCTCGCTCACCCCCAGGGCCAGCGACGGCCCCACGACCAGGCCGGGCAGGGTGCAGACCAGGGGATCCTCGCCCACCCCGCCGTCGGCGGCGGCGACCGGCGCCGGCCGGGCGGCGGGAGGGGCCCCGAAGGCGGCGGCGGCCACGTCGTCGGCCGGCTCGTCGGCCAAGGCGCTGGCGTCGGGTTGGGCCATCTCCTCGACCGCGCTCTGGCTGGCGAACATGTTGGCCTGTGGCGCGGACTGGGACCGGGCGGGGGCGGCGGGGGCCGCCGCCGCCGGCGGGCTGTAGTTGGCGAGCGCTTCCCGCACCGCGGCCTCGACCAACTTGGGCAGCTGCTCGTGGAGGCCGTCGCGCACGGCCCGCAGCTGGGACGCCTCCTCGCGCAGGGCGGCGGTGATGGCTTCGACCTCGCGCAGGGCGGCCCGCAGCTCGGGCTGGACCGCGTCGGCCACCACGCGCGGCAGCCGGTCGTTCATCTCCCGCTCGATCTCCCGCAGCCGGGCCGACTCCCGCCGCAGCTCGGCGCCGTCCTCCTGGAGCCCGCCGGCGTCGCGCCGCATCCGGGACGCCTCGTTGCGCAACTGGGTGGCCGACCCCTCGAGCTCCGCCAGGGCGCTGTTCATGTCCGCGCCCCGGTTCCCGGCCAGGTCGGCCACCAGCGCCTGCTGGTGGGCCAGGCTGCTGGCCACCGCGTGCAGCTGGGACTTCACCGCGTCGAACTCGGCTCGGATCCAGTGGAGGATGCGGGCGCCGTTCTCCCGGGACAGCATGGTCCCGCTCTGCTGCCCCGTCCGGGCCAGCTCCTGGCCGTCGGACGACGTGGCCGGCCGCGGCGCAGGCTCGCCGCCCGGGCGCCCGCCGGTGGCGGGGTTCGTACCGTGGGCCCCGCTCGGGCCCGGGTTCCCGCCCCCGGGCGGTGGAGCGGACGAGGCGGAGGCGGAGATGACGGGGCGCGTCCCGCCCTCATTGGCGGAGGCGCCGACGGTGACGGCCACACTGCGGGCGAACACCTCGGGGCAGCCGGAGAAGCGGCCGGTGCACACCGTGTCGCAGACCGCGCAGGTGCAGGCCGCCGCCCCGGCCTTCATCGGATGGTTGCAGCCGCTCGTGATCTGGCAGCCGAACTCGTGGCACCAACCCATCGGCCGCCCATCGTAGGTGGCGGGGGCACTACGTTCCGGGCACAGTGCCTCCGCCCCTCGACCGGCGCGTCCCTCTCGCCGTCTTGCCCACTCCATTGGAGCCGGCCGACCGGCTCGGCGCCGCCCTGGGGATGGAGCCGGGCGCCCTCTGGATCAAGCGGGACGACGTCACCGGCCTGGCAGGGGGTGGCAACAAGGCCCGCAAGCTGGAGTACCTGTGCGCCGACGCCATGGCCCAGGGCGCCGACGTGCTGGTCACCGGCGGCGGCCCCCAGAGCAACCACGTCCGCATGACGGCGGCGGCGGCCAACCGGCTGGGCCTGGACTGCTCGGTCGTCATGGCCGGGCCCCGCCCGGATCCGGCCAGCGGGAACGTCCTGCTGGTGAGCCTTCTCGGGCCG
>JBOGIE010000020.1:0-18248 GCA_050742435.1 Acidimicrobiales bacterium
TCGTCATAGAAGCGGATAGCCGGAGGCACCACTCCAGTTGGCTCGACGTCGAGGCGGACCACCGGCGGGACCTGCTGCTCGCCGCCGCCGGCTGGCGGGTCATCCGGGTGAACTGGCACCAGCTGCTCGATGAGCCCGAGCTGTTCGTCAGCGCCATCCTCACTGCGCTGCGGACTGCGGCCTGACCTGGTTCCCCGTTCTGGCTGCAGTTACCCCGCGGACACGCGGGTAACTGCAGCCAGAACGGAAGGGGGGAGGGCGGGGGTAGCCTCGCAGCGTGAGCCAGCGCACGACCGTGGAGGCCCTGGGGATCGCGGTCGCGGCCGGGGTGCCGGTGCTCCTGTGGGGGGCCCCGGGCACGGGCAAGACGTCGGCCATCAACGCCATGGCCGCGGGCATGGGCTGGCCGTGCGAGACGGTCATCGCCGCCATCCGGGAGCCGTCCGACTTCGCCGGGCTGCCGGTCGTGCGCGAGGGCGAGGTGCACTTCGCCCCGCCCCGGTGGGCCCAGCGGCTGGCGGCCAGCGGGAAGGGCGTCCTCTTCCTGGACGAGATCTCGACCGCACCGCCTGCGGTCCAGGCCGCCCTCCTGCGCGTGGTCCTGGAGCGGGTGGTGGGCGACCTCCCCCTGCCCGACCACGTGGTGGTGATCGCGGCCGCCAACCCGCCCGAGCAGGCGGCCGACGGCTGGGACCTGGCCGCCCCTCTGGCCAACCGCTTCTGCCACCTCGACTGGACGGTCGAGCCCGCGGCATTCGCCCAGGGTCTGGTCGCGGGGTTCGAGGTGCCGGCCATCCCCACCCTGCCGCCCGGGTGGGAGGACGACATCCCCCACGCCCGGGGCCTGGTGGCGGCGTTCATCAACGTCCGCCCCGGCCTGGCCTGCGACCTCCCGTCCGATGCGGCCCGCGCCGGCCGGGGCTGGCCCAGCCCCCGTACCTGGGACATGGCCGCCCGCCTGTGGGCCGCAGCCGGCGCGGCAGGAGCCAGCACCGAGGCCGAAACCGCCCTGCTGACCGGCGCGGTGGGCGAGGGCCCGGGCATCGAGCTGCTCATGTGGCACATGGAGATGGACCTGCCCGATCCCGAGGAGGTGCTGGCCGACCCCGACGGTTTCGAGGTCCCCGAGCGCCACGACCGGGCCCACGCCGTCCTCTCGTCGGTGGCCGCCGCGGTGGCGGCCAGGTCCACGCCCGAACGGTGGCTGGCCGGCTGGAAGGTGGTCGGGAAGGTGGGCGAGCACGCCCCGGACGTCGGCGCGGTGGCGGCCCGCACCCTCGCCCAGTGCCGCCCCCCGGGCGTCTCGGCCCCGCCCGAGGTCAAGCGTTTCCTCCCCCTGCTCAAGGACGCGGGCTGGTTGGACGGCGCCCGCGGGTAGTCTTTACGGTCCCGTGGAGCTCGATACCCACAAGGTGCTGGCGGCCCGGCTGTGGGCCGTGCGGCGTTACCCGTACCTGACGGCGGCGCTCTTCGCCTCGCCGATCGTGGCGTCCCCCGGCCTCAAGAAGGCGGCGGTCGACGAATCGTGGCGGCTGTACGTCGACCCGGAGTTCGTGGCTTCGTCGAGCGTCGAGATCATCGGCAGCCTGCTGGTCCACCACGCCGGCCATCTGGTGCGCGACCACGCCGGCCGGGCCAAGGACCTGGGCGTGGAACGCAAGATGAACAAGGACTGGGCCCTGGCCGCCGACGCCGAGATCAACGACGACCTGGTGGGCACCGGGCTGCGCCTGCCCGACGACCGGATCGTGCCCCACGAGCTGGGCTGGAAGCCGGGCCGGCTGGCCGAGGAGTACTACCACGCCCCCCACCACGACACCGAGAGCGAGCCGGACTGCGGCAGCGGGTCGGACGGGCGGACGCGTGACTGGGAGCTGCGGGGCGAGCAGGGCAGCGGCCTCCCCCCCGGCGAGCAGCACCTGCTGCGCTCCCAGGTCGCCGACCAGGTGCTGCGCTACTGCCGGGGGGGTGTGGGCCGGCTCTCCGCCGGATGGCGCCGGTGGGCCGAGGACCTGCTCGACCCCAAGGTCGACTGGCGCCGGGTGCTGGCCGCCGAGATCCGCAAGGGGCTGTCAACGGTGAGCGGACGGGTGGACTACACGTACCGGCGGCCGTCCCGGCGGGCGTCGGCCACCCCCGACATCGTCATGCCCGCCCTGGAGCGGCCGGTGCCCGAGGTGCTGGTCCTGTGCGACACCTCGGGGAGCATGGGCGACGAGGAGCTGGCCACCGTGCTGGCCGAGGTGGACGGCCTGCTGAAGGGGGTGGGGCTGGCCCGCAACCGGGTGAGGGTCATGGCCGTCGACGCCGCGGTCCAGACCGTGCAGCAGGTGACCAGCGCCCGGCAGATCAACCTGGTCGGCGGTGGGGGGACCGACATGGGCGCCGGGCTGGTGGCCGCCGGCCGCCTGCGCCCCCGGCCGTCGGTGGTGGTCGTCCTCACCGACGGCATGACGCCGTGGCCCCTGGAGGCGCCCAAGGGGATGCAGGTGGTGGTGGGCATGATCGCCGGCCAGGCCGGCAAGGTGGCCCAGTCGGCCCGAGCCGCCGCCGCCCAGGCCCGGGCCGAGTCCCCGCCTCCGGCCGAGGGCGGCCGTCCCTGGGCCGCGCCCGGCTGGGCACGGGTCGTCCACATCGACGCCGCGGCCTGAGTGCCGGTGCCGCGTCCGTCCCGCTGGTACGACTCTGTCCCCGAAGCGACCGCCCCGGTCACGTGCGGCGGCGAGCAGCACCGGGTCACGTGGCGACGGGGGAAGCTGGTCCTGCTGGACCACGACCTCAGCGCCGAGCGGGGCATGCTGGCCTTCGGCGGCGAGCTGTGCGAGTGCATGAAGGTGCTGGGCATGTGGGTCGAGCAGTTCCGCATGGCGCCTGACCAGCTCCTCACCCTGCGGACCTGGCTCGGCCCCCACGCCGACCTGGCGCCGGCGGCGTTCGACCTGCCCCGGCGCCTGGCCACCATCGTCGCGTGGGAGCGGTCCTGGCGGTTCGCCTCCCACCTCAACGACAAGGAGGCCCGGCTGCTGGGCGCCGAGCTCAAGGACAAGGCCCTCGCCCCCCTGCGCGACCACCTCACTGCCTGGAAGCCCAAGACCGGCGCCCGGGTGATCTCCGGCTGCCAGGTCGCCCTCATTCCGGGCGGCGAGCCGGCCACCGTGGAGGGGACCATGGACCGGGTGGCCATGCGGGCCGTGGCCCAGCTGCACGCCCGCTGGGTGGTCGACGTCTGGCCCCGCGGCATCGCCAACGTCGACGACAACTTCGTCGTCGAGGTCGTCAAGGCGGTGTCGGTCAACGAGCTCAGGGTGCTGGCCGTCCGCTGGGAGCCCAGCGGGACGGGCACGTGGGCCACGGTGGCCGCCGATGCGTCGGTGTGGCGGGACGCGGGCAGCGGCGGCGGCGAGTGGCGCCTGGCGTGGGAGCAGAGCTCGTGAACGGGCACGATCCCCACGCCGAGATCCAGGCCGAGCAGGCGGTCGTCGACCACGCCTACCGGCGGCTGGAGGCCATGCGGGCCGAGGCCCGGGCCCTGGCCGACGACGTGCTGGAGCACGGCGGGGGCGGCACCTTCGCCAACCGGATCGAGCGCGACGTGCGCATGGAGGCCCGGGGCCGGCGCCTGGCCGACCTCCAGGTGGGCGAGGCCGGGCTGGTGTTCGGCCGCATCGACAAGACCGACGGCGACCACCTGCACATCGGCCGGCTGGCCGTCGCCGACGAGGAGAACGAGCCGCTGGTGGTCGACTGGCGGGCCCCGGCCGCCGAGCCGTTCTACCGGGCCACCGCCCGCCACGCCATGGGGCTGGCCCGGCGCCGCCACCTCCTCCTGCGGGGCCGGCGGGTGGTCGGCCTCGACGACGAGCTGCTGGGCGAGAGTACGGGCGACGGCGACGGCGAGGGCGAGGGCGGCGACCACCGCTCCAGCCTGGTCCTGGTGGGCGAGGGGGCGCTGCTGGCCGCCCTCGACCGGTCCCGCACCGGACGCATGGGCGACATCGTCGCCACCATCCAGCGGGAGCAGGACGAGATCATCCGCGCCCCGCTCCCCGGCATCCTCGTGGTCCAGGGCGGCCCGGGCACGGGCAAGACCGCCGTGGCCCTCCACCGGGCGGCCTACCTCCTCTACACCCACCGCTTCCCGCTGGAGCGCTCGGGCGTCCTCCTGCTCGGGCCCAACCGCATCTTCCTGCGCTACATCGAGCAGGTCCTGCCGGCCCTGGGCGAGCACACCGTGACCCTGGCCACCCCGGCGAGCCTGGTCGGCACGCCGGTGCGCGGAGCCGAGTCCCCGGCCGTGGCCCGGCTCAAGGGCGACCCGCGCATGGCGGGTGTGGTCGCCCGGGCCGTCGACGACCGGGGCCGGGGCCTGCCGCGGGAGGCGGTCGTGCTGTGGAACGGCCGCCGCCTGGTCCTGTCGCCCGAGGCCTCGTGGCGCATCGCCGGCCAGGCCAAGCGCCGCCCCGGCACCCACAACGCCCGCCGGCCGGTGGTCGAGCGGTTGGTCGCCCGCCACCTCCACCGCCAGACCAACACCGAGGAGGAGGACTGGGAGACCTTCGAGGAGGCCGTGCGCCACGAGCGCCCGGTGCGGGAGGCGCTGGAACGGATGTGGCCGGTGCTCACCGCCGAGGACCTGGTCCACGACCTGTTCGGGTCCCCGGCCCTGATCAGGTCGGCCGCCGGCAAGGTCCTCGACGACGACGAGCAGCGCATCCTGCACCGACCCCGGAGCGCCCGGGTCGGCGAGGTGCCCTGGACCGAGGCCGACCTGGCCCTGCTCGACGAGGCCTCGGTCTGGCTGGGCCCCCGGCCCCACCGCGCCCCCGCCCGCGGCCGCCGGCGCCGCACCGGGGAGGAGGAGGCCCGCCGCTGGGACCGACGCCGGGCCCTGGCCGACCTGCCTGAGGTCGACGAGCACATGCGGCGTGACGTGGCCCGCCACCTGGACGAGCACGACGCCGAGGCCGAGGAGGACGTCCTCGACCCCCGGTCCCGGACGTTCGGCCACATCCTGGCCGACGAGGCCCAGGACCTCTCGCCCATGCAGCTCCGGATGCTGGCCCGGCGCTGCCCGGCCGGGTCGATGACCCTGGTCGGGGACCTGGGCCAGGCCAGTGGCCCGTGGGCCCCGGTGACGTGGGACGAGGTCCTGGCCCACCTCCCCGTCCGGCGCCCCCCGACCCGGGCGGAGCTGTCGGTCAACTACCGCACGCCGACCGAGGTCATGGACCTGGCCGCCCGGGTGCTGGAGGCGGCCACGCCCCACCTGTCGCCCCCGGCGTCGGTGCGCCGGGCGGGGATCGACCCCCTCGTCACCGCCGCCCGCCACGGCGCGCTGGCCGGCGCGGTGGCCGCCGTGGCCTCGGTGGAGCACCAGGCGGTGGGTGACGGCAAGGTGGCGGTGATCTCCCCCCGGTCGATGCTCGACCGGCTGCGCCGCGTCCTCCCCGGTGTGCCCGAGGGAGCCGGCGTGCTCGACGTCCCCATCGCCCTTCTCGCCGTCGACCAGGCCAAGGGCCTGGAGTTCGATTCGGTCGTGCTGGTCGAGCCCTCGCGCATCATCGCCGAGGGCCAGTCGGCCACCGGCCGGCGGGCGCTGTACGTGGCCATGACCCGCACCACCCGCCGCCTCCATATCGTCCACGCCGACCCCCTCCCGCCGGAGCTGGCCGGCGCGGGTGCCAGAATGGCGGGGTGACGGCCCCCTCCCCGGCGCCCAGCTGGGCCATCGAGCCGGTCGGGCCCCTCCACGGCGACGTGCCGATCAGCGGGTCCAAGAACGCGGTGAGCAAGCTGATGGTGGCCGCCCTCCTGGCCGAGGAGCCCAGCGCCATCACCAACGCCCCCCGACTCGGCGACGTGGAGATCACCGCCGGCATGCTCCGGTCGGTCGGGGCCACGGTGGAGATCGAGGGCGACAGCGTGGCCATCGACGCCGACACCCTGGACGAGAGCCGCATCCCCGTGTCCTACAGCGGCCTCAACCGGATGCCCATCCTCCTGGTCGGCCCGCTGCTGCACCGCATCGGCGAGGCGTTCGTCCCCTTCGTGGGCGGCGACCGCATCGGGCCCCGCCCGGTCGACTTCCACGTCGACGCCCTCCGCCAGTTCGGCGCCGAGGTCGAGCTCACCGACCAGGGGCTGGAGGCCAAGGCCTCCACGCTGCACGGGGCCCGGATCCGGCTGCCTTCGCCCAGCGTGGGAGCCACCGAGACCGTCCTGCTCACCGCCGCCCTGGCCGAGGGACGGACGGTGCTGGAGAACGCCGCCATCGAGCCCGAGGTGGTCGAGCTGGCGCTGTTCCTCCAGCGCATGGGGGCCCGCATCGAACTGCAGCCCGACCGCCGGTTCGTGGTCGAGGGCGTCCGCCGCCTCACCGGCGCCGACCAGCGCCTCGGAGGCGACCGGATCGAGGCCTTCTCCTACCTGGTGGCCGGCCTGGCCACGGGCGGCTCGGTGCGCATCACCGGCTGCGCCCAGGAGCGCCTGGTCACCGCCATCTCCACCCTGCAGCGGATGGGCGCCAGCTTCCGCATCACCGACGACACCGTCACTGCCTGGGCCGAGAAGCTGCGGCCGTGCGCGGTGCGCACCAGCCCCCATCCGGGGTTCATGACCGACTGGCAGCCGCCCCTCGTGGTCCTCTGCACCCGGGCCCACGGGATGTCAGTCGTCCACGAGACGCTCTTCGAGAACCGGCTGGGTTACATCGACGCCCTCCAGCGGATGCAGGCCGAGGTCGAGCTGTTCGAGCAGTGCCTGGTGGGCGATCCCTGCCGCTTCTCGGAGACCGGGGCGCTGCACTCGGCCCTGGTGCGGGGGGTGTCGCCGCTGCAGGGCGCCGAGGTGGAGATGCCCGACATCCGGGCCGCGTTCGCCTACCTCATCGCCGCCGCCGCCGCCGGGAGCCCGTCGGTCCTCTACGGGGTCCACCACCTCGAGCGGGGGTACGACCAGGTGTTCGAGAAATTCTCGGACCTCGGGTTGTGCATCCGCCAGCAGGGCGCCTGAGCACTTTGCCCTGAATCCCCGGCGCGGGATTTGGTTGCCGGGTGCCGGGTTGCCTACTATGACTGCCACTCCCTTTTTCCGCGCCCTGGCGGGTCGCGCCCTACGTCCGGAGGTCCCCCCTACTCTCGTCCGTCCAACCAAGGGTTTTCCGTCTGCACCTCGTAGGGACGATGTCCCGAGCGCCCGCCGCTCGCGAGCTTGAATGCCGAACGACGACTGCCCGCATTTCGAGCCACACCTGACTGCCTATTTCAGGCAATCCTCAAGGAGGCGCAACAATGCGCAAGCAACACCGACTCAAGGCACTTCTCGGGGTGCTCTCTCTTTCCGCCGGCCTGCTGGGCGCCACACTCGGGGCGTCGCCCGCCTCGGCGTGGAGCCGCTACGACGAGCCGCCCACCGCCGAGAACATGGAGGCACTCCGGTGGTGTGAGTCCGGCAACGACTACAGCATCGACACGGGGAACGGCTACTACGGCGCCTACCAGTTCTCGCTGGAGACGTGGGAGTGGCTGGGCTACTGGGGCTACCCGAGCGAGGCCTCGCCCGAGGTCCAGGACCAGGCCGCCCTCGACCTGTACGACTACTCCAACTGGGACGCCTGGCCGGCCTGCTCCCGCTGGCTGGGCCTCAAGTACACCTACTGGTGGTAGCCGAGGGTCGCTGAGAACGCCGAAGGGCGGCCGGCTCAGCCGGCCGCCCTTCTTGTGTGCGACGCGGAGCTAGACCTGGCCGCGCCAGCCGCCGGTCTCGGCGCCCCGCTCCTCGATGAAGGACTTGAAGCGCTTGAGGTCGCCCTCGGTCTGCTTGGACACGAAGCCCAGCTTGTCGCCGACGGACTCGGCCAGCCCCTCGGGCTCGAACTCCATCTGCAGGTTGACCCGGGTCGTGGTCGCGCCCACCGGCTGGAAGGTGACGATGCCACCGTTGCCGGTGCCGTCGATGCTGCGCCAGGCGATGCGCTGGTCGGGCTGCTGGTCGACGATCTCGGCGTCCCATTCCCGCTTGGCGCCGGCTATCTCGGCGACCCAGTGCAGGCGGGTTTCGTCGAGCTGGGTGACCCGCTCCACGCCCTCCATGAACTGGGGGAACTCCTCGAACTGAGTCCACTGGTTGTACACCGTGGACACCGGCAGTTCGACTTCGATCGACTTCTCTACGGTCGACATGTGGCATGACCTCCTCGGGTCGGTTGCGTCCTGCGCGACCTACCCAGCGAGGCTCGATTCATCCCCGTTTGCCGGCCGTAATTCCAGGTACGCGGCCTTGCCCGCGGCCACGACGGGGACGGCCAGGAGAGCACCGACCACGCCGCCCGCCGACACCCCGATGAGGGCCGCGGTCATGGTCGCCGGCGGCGAGAGCTTCACCGACCGGCCCACGATCATCGGGCTGAGCACGTGGTTCTCGAACTGCAGGTAGAGGATGAAGAAGACGGCGCAGATCACGCCGGTGGTGGCGCTGCGGGTGAAGCCGAGAAGCACGAACGGGATGCCCCCTGCCGCCCCGCCGATCTGGGGGACGAGGTCGAAGAGGGCGACCCAGATGGCCAGGAGCGGGGTCAAGGGGACCTGCAGGATGAGCCCGACGGTCAGGACGGCCGTGCCGGCCACGCCGGCCACCAGCAGCGACCCGGCCATGTACCGGCCGAACGTCTGGTAGGCCAGCCGGCCCAGCCGGTCGGCCTGGGGCCGCCGGGGCGCGGGGACCAGCCGCCGGGCCCCCCGCAGCAGGCGCTGGCCGTCGAGCAGCAGGCTGATGGTGATCAGGACGGTGAACCCGGCGACGAGCAGGCCGTCGGCCGCGGTCGTGGCCACCCCGACCAGGGGGGTGTCCTCCCCTTCCAGGCGGTCGGGCAGCCCCTCGATCGTGCGGCGGATGGCGTCGGCCGTGCCGGCCCGGGCCAGGTCGTCCCCGATCACCGGCAGCATCTCGATCTGGCCCACCACCCGGTCGAGGTCCCGGCTGAGCTCGCGGCCCTGGTCGATGGCCCGGGGGATCAGCAGGGCCCCGGCGACGACCACGAGCAGCAGCAGGCCGATCATCACCGCGGCCACACCGAGCGCCCGGTGCCCGCCGAGCAGGCGGGTGGCCCGGGTGACGAGGGAGTCGAGGGCCAGGGCGAGGAGCGTCCCCACGGCCAGCACGCCGATGGCCCGCGGCGCGCCCCGGATGAGGGCGGTGACGGCCAGAAGCCCGACGAAGGCCACCAGGACCCACACCACGGACCGCCAGTCGAGGTCGACCTCCCGCGAGGGGCTGCTCGTGCCGACCACCGCTCGGTACTGTACCGAGATGGTGGCCCCCATCCCCCGGGAGCGCCTACGGATCTCGCCCCGCTCAGCCGTCCTGGCCGTCGCCATGTTCGGGGCCACGCTGGGCCTGCTGGCCGTCGTGGCCGCCGCCCAGCGGGTGATCGGGTGGATCCTCGTGGCCGCCACGCTGGCCGGGCTCCTGCACCCCATCGTCTCCCTGCTGGCCCGCCGCATGCCCCGCGCCGTGGCCACCGGCATGGTCATGCTCACCATGGTGGTGACGCTCGGGACGGTGGGCTACGGGCTGGTCGACGACGTCCAGCGGGAGACCCGCCGGCTCCAGGAAGCCGGGCCGGAGCGGGCTCGGGAGATCGAGCGGTCGGAGCGCTTCGGTGACTTCGCCCGCGACATCCGCCTGTCCGAGCGCGTCGACCGCTACCTGCGCGAGCTGCCCGAGCGGCTGCGGGGCGGGACGGCGGCCGAGGCGCTGCAGGCCGCCGCCACCCGGGGCGTGGCCTTCCTGGCCACCGGCGTGCTCACCATCTTCTTCCTCCAGCACGGGCCCCGGCTGGCCCGCGCCGCCGGACGGCAGCTCCAGGACCCGGCTCGCCGCCAGCGGCTGGCCGCCCTCGGCACCGCCGTCTACCGCCGGGCGTTCGGGTACGCCAGCGCGTCGCTGGCCATGTCGCTCGCCGCCGGCCTGGCCGCCTACCTGGTGGCCCGCATGGCCGACGTTCCCGGGTCGGCCGCCCTCGGCGTGTGGGTGGGCCTCTGGGACCTCGTCCCCCTGGCCGGCGCGGTCGTGGGCGCCCTCCCGATCGTGGGCCTGGCCGCGGCCACGTCGGGAGAGCGGGCGCTGTTCGTCGCCCTGTTCTTCGTGGCCTACCAGGTCGTCGAGAACCTGCTCGTCCAGCGCAACGTGGAGCGGTCGACGGTCAAGGTCGGCCCCTTCGTCACCCTGGCCGCCGGCCTGGTCGGGCTGGAGCTCAGCGGGGTGGCCGGGGCCCTGCTGTCGGTCCTGGCCGCCACCATGGTGGTCAGCGCGGTCGACGAGGTGGCCGGCCGGGAGCACGTCCCCCAGGAAAAAGAGCCTGCACCGGAACGCCAGGAGCCGGCCGAGCGTTCTGCAGGGTGACAATGTCCTCCCGGAGGTCGTCATGACGTTCGTGCTCCGCCGCTCGCTCCCGACGATCGGGGGCCTGATCGGCCTGCTCCTCGCCGTGGGCTTCGCCGCGGTCGCCTTCCTCGGCGCCCCGGTCTGGTTCCCGGTGGCCCTGGCCGTGGCCGTGCTGGCCATCCAGTACCTGGTGAACCCGTGGATCATCCAATGGCTGGTCCCGGCCACCGTGATCCCCCACGACGGCCAGCGGTACCTCACCGACCACCCGCTGGGCGATGTCGTCGCCCGCCAGTGCGCGGCCGCCGGGATCCCGCTGGTCACGCTGGGCATCGTCGACGACGGCAACCCCAACGCCTTCACCTTCGGGCGGACCCCCAAGGACGCCCGCATGTGGGTCACCCGTGGGCTGCTGGAGCGGCTCGACGAGCGCGAGGTGCACGCCGTCGTCGCCCACGAGGTGGGCCACGTCAAGCACTGGGACTTCGCAGTCATGACCGTGGCCGCGGTGATCCCCATGGCCCTCTACCTGGCCTACCTGGTGGCCCGGGGCAGCGACCGGGCCGAGGCCCGCGCCGTGGCCATCGGTGCCTACGTGGCCTACCTGGTCTCCCAGCTGACCCTCCTGGCCCTGAGCCGGGCCCGGGAGACCGCCGCCGACCACTGGTCGTGCCGGGCCACGGGCGACGGCGACGCCCTGGCGTCGGCGCTGGTCAAGATCGCCTACGGCATGGGCCAGGCCAGCGCGGCCCAGAAGGAGGAGGCCCACGCCCTCATCGCCCAGGGCAAGGCCGGTCGCAAGGAGGCCGCCGCCCTGGCCCGCCGCACCCGCCGGGCCCAGTCCATGCGCGCCATGGGCATCTTCGAGCCCCGCTCGGCCGAGGCCATGCAGGCCGCCTTCGCCCAGGGGATCGACCCCGAACGCGCCCTGGCCGCCATGCGCTGGGACCTGGCCAACCCGTGGGGGACGACACTGGAGAAGCTGTCCTCGCACCCGCTGGTGGCCCGCCGCATCCGCGACCTCGAGGAGTCGGGGCTGCCCGGCGCGCCCCGGCAGTGGAGCGTCCTGCGCACCATGGCCGCCGCCCCGCCCGAGGAGGTCTTGGCCGCCCGGGCCCGCTTCGCCCGCGAGCTGGCCATCGCCGTGGCCCCGTGGGTGGTCCTGATCGGCGCGGTGATCTTCGGCGTGCTCCCCGGCAGCCGCTTCGGGATGGGCCTGGCCGTGGCCGTCGCCGGGCTGCTGTTCTTCGTCAAGCAGAACCTCCGCTACCCGGGCGACCACCAGCCGGTGGGCGAGGTGGCCGGGCTGCTCGAGCGCCTCGACGCCGGGCCGGTGGCCGGCATCGGCGTGACCGTCAAGGGCCAGATCGTCGGACGGGGCATGCCCGGCTACGTCCTGTCCCCCGACCTGGTCGTGGCCGACTCGTCCGGCTTCGTGCCCCTCCTCTACCGCCAGCCCATCCCCTTCGCCGCCGCCCTCTTCGGCCTGTTCCGGGCCCAGGCCTTCCAGGGCCAGGAGGTCGAGGCCCGGGGCTGGTACCGGCGCATGCCGGGTCCGGTCATCGAGCTGCGCGAGGTCCGGGCCGCCGATGGCCGCCGGGCCCGGGCGTGGGAGTGGGTGGCCCGCTACGCCGCCTCCGCACTGCTCGTGGTCGCCGGCGTCGCCCTCATGCTGGTGGGCGCGGTCTAGCCCCGCCCAACTGGGGACGCGCAACCGCGCCCCACGCCGTTCAGCGTCACCGGTTCGGAGGGGGAGGGCCGGGCCGCTTGTCCAGCCAGCGCTTGAGGCCGGCGGCGTTGGAGTGCACGCCGTTGAGGATCCCCATGGTCTCGGTGGGGTCGCCGCCGAAGGCGGCGGCCAGGGCGGCCTCCACGTCCTCGCCCCGCGCCCAGGCCGACTCGGCCACCGCCGCCCACTCCCGCAGCCCCTCCTCGGCCTCCCCCAGAATCTCCTGCGGGTCGCCATCCACCACGCCGAAGTGGGCCAGGGCCAGGCCCGACGGGCGGCGGGCGGCGAAGGCGTGGAGGGAGCGCACGGCCAGGTCGAGGTCGAAGTCGGGGGGCGGGGTGGCCGGGCGGAGCACGCCCACGTCGGGGAGCCGCACGCCGGCCGCATCCCCGGCGAACAGGACGCCCGTCTCCGAATCGTGCAGGGCCAGGTGGTGGGAGGCGTGGCCCGGGGAGTGGACGGTGGTCAGCACCCTCCCGGGGCCGACCGGGATCTCCTCACCGTCCTCCAAGGCCCGGATGCGCCCCTCGGGGGTCGGGTCGAGGCGGCCGTACAGGGTGTCGAGCGCCTCGCCGTAGACCCGGCCGGCCGAGGCCACCAGGCGGGAGGGGTCGACGAGGTGCCGGGCCCCGACCGGATGGACGTACACCGTGGCGTTGGGAAAGGCCCGGGCCAGGTCGCCCACCCCTCCCGCGTGGTCGAGGTGGATGTGGGTGACGACGATCCCGGCCAGGTCGTCGGGGCCCACGCCGAGGCCGGACAGGGCCTCCAGCACCACCGGCACCGACGTCTGGCTCCCGGTCTCGACCAGCACCGGCTGGGAGCCGGGCACCAGCCAGCCGGCGGTGACCCGCTCCCAGCCCCCGAGGCGGGTGTCGATCTGGTGGAGGCTCAGCTCGCCAGCTCCGGCATGACGACGGTGGCGAACTCCTCCACCCGGGCCAGCCCTTCCGACGGCCAGCTGGCGACGACGTGGGTGAACCCCGCCTGGCGGTAGGCCTCGGCCTGGCGGCGCACCTGGTCCCACGGTTCGGAGATCGACAGGTTCGTCGACCGGCCGATCTCGGCCGGGTCGCGCCCCGCCTTCTCGGCGAACCGGTCGAGCAGGGCGGCCTTGCGGGCCAGCGCCGAGGGCGACCCGAAGGCGTGCCACACGTCGGCGTAGCGGGCGGCGAGGGGGAGCATGACCTTCTCACCGATGGCCCCGATCCAGATGGGCGGGTGCGGCTCCTGCACCGGCCGCGGCCGGTAGAACGCCCGCTCCAGCCGGTAGTGGCGACCCTGGAAGTCGAAGTCGTCGCTGGTGAGGAGCCCTTTGACGATACGGACCGTCTCGTCCAGGCGCTCGATCCGCTCGCCGGCCGAGGGGAAGTCGAACCCGAGCCGGCGGTGCTCCTCCTCGTGCCAGGCCGCGCCCAGGCCCACGTTGAGGCGTCCCCCCGACAGGTGGTCGACGGTGACGGCCTCGGCGGCCAGCAGGGAGGGGTGGCGGTAGGTGACCCCCGTGACCAGGGCGCCCAGCCGGATGCGGCTGGTCAGGGCCCCGAGGCCGGCCAGCAGGGTCCACGCCTCGAGGCACGGCCCGGTGCGAGGGCCGTACAGGGCGGTGAAGTGGTCGAACACCCAGGCCGACGCGAACCCGGCCTCCTCGGCCCACTGCACGCGCTGGCGGAGCTCCGGCCACTCGAGCTGGTGCTGGGAGACGTCGATCCCGACTTTCATCGGGCCACGGTAGCGACTCGCCGCGGCTGGACCGCCGGTGCCTGCCCGACGGGCGACGGCGTTTCGACGCCGCGAGCGGTTGGGTACTCGCGCGCCCATGGAAGAGTCGCTGGGGGACGTCAGAGCGGCGGCCGGCAGTTGCCAGGCCTGCGACCTGTGGAAGTCGGGGACACAGACGGTGTTCGGCGAGGGGTCCGAGGGGGCCAGGCTCATGCTGGTCGGCGAGCAGCCGGGCGACAAGGAGGACCTGGCCGGAAGGCCGTTCGTCGGCCCCGCCGGCCGCATCCTCGACCAGGCGCTGGAGGAGGCGGGGATCGACCGGTCCGACGTCTACGTCACCAACGCCGTGAAGCACTTCAAGTGGGAGCCCCGGGGCAAACGCCGGCTGCACAAGCGCCCCGACGCCCGGGAGATCGCCGCCTGCCGCCCGTGGCTGGACAAGGAGATCGAGCTGGTCACCCCCAAGGTCGTGGTGTGCCTGGGCGCCACCGCGGCCCAGTCCCTGCTCGGGCGCAGCTTCAAGGTGACCAAGCAGCGGGGCGAGCTGTTCCCCCAGGAGAGCGGGCACGTGGTCACCGCCACCGTCCACCCGTCGTCGATCCTGCGGGCGCCCGATGCCGCCACCCGCGAGACGGAGATGGCGGCCTTCACCGACGATCTGCGCCAGGTCGCCAAGCACCTGCAGGAGCGCTCCGCCTAACATCGCCCGCCATGCAAGAGGGCAGCAAGAAGGCCATCCTCGCCGCGTTCCTGGCCAACTCGGCCATCGCGGTGTCGAAGTTCGTCGGGTTCCTCATCACCGGCGCGGCCTCGATGCTGGCCGAGTCCGTCCACTCGGTCGCCGACGCCGGGAACCAGGGGCTGCTCTTCCTGGGCGGGGCCCGCGCCCGGAAGACCGCCACCCCTGACCACCCCTTCGGGTTCGGCCGGGAGCGCTACTTCTGGTCGTTCGTCGTGGCCCTGGTCCTCTTTACCCTGGGCGGCCTGTTCGCCCTCTACGAGGGCATCGAGAAGCTCCGCCACCCCCACGAGATCAACGGCGCCGGCGTGGCCTTCACCATCCTCGGCATCGCCATCCTGGTCGAGATCTTCTCGTTCCGGACGGCCATCAAGGAGAGCCTGCACGTCAAGGGCTCCGAGTCGTGGTGGGAGTTCATCCGCCGGTCGAAGTCGCCCGAGCTCCCGGTCGTGCTCCTCGAGGACCTGGGTGCCCTCACCGGACTCGTCTTCGCCGTGATGGGCCTCGGCATGGCCGAGATCACCGGCAACCCCCGCTGGGACGCGGTCGGGAGCATCGCCATCGGCGCCCTGCTCTGCGTCATCGCCGTCATCCTGGTGATCGAGATGAAGGGGCTGCTGATCGGCGAGGGGGCGTCGGCCGCCACCCTCGACAAGATCACGACCGCCCTCGCCTCGTCCGACCACGTGCTCCGGGTGATCCACCTGCGCACCCAGCACCTCGGGCCGGACGAGCTGCTGGTAGGGGCCAAGGTGGCGTTCGACACCAAGCTGGACGTGCCCGGGCTGGCGGTGGCCATCAACGAGTGCGAGCACCGGGTGCGGACGGCGGCGCCTATCGCCCGGGTGATCTACATCGAGCCCGACGTGGCCCACGCCGCGCCGGCGTCCGACAGCGGTCAGCCGGCGCCGACGGCCGGGTAGACCTTCGAGCCCCGGGCCAGGAACTCCACCGACTTCTCCTCCATCCCCAGCTCGATCGCCTGCTCCTCGCTCACCCCGTGGGCGGCCGCGTACTCCCGGACGTCCTGGCTGATGCGCATGGAGCAGAACTTGGGCCCGCACATGGAGCAGAAGTGGGCGGTCTTGGCCGCCCCCGCGGGCAGCGTCTCGTCGTGGTACGCCCGCGCGGTGTCGGGGTCGAGCGCCAGGTCGAACTGGTCCTCCCAGCGGAACTCGAACCGGGCCTTGGACAGGGCGTCGTCCCACGCCTGGGCGCCCGGGTGGCCCTTGGCCAGGTCGGCGGCGTGGGCGGCGATCTTGTAGGCGATCACCCCCTGCTTCACGTCGTCCTTGTCGGGCAGGCCCAGGTGCTCCTTGGGCGTGACGTAGCAGAGCATGGCCGTGCCGAACCACCCGATCATCGCCGCGCCGATCGCCGAGGTGATGTGGTCGTAGCCGGGGGCCACGTCGGTGGTCAGGGGGCCGAGGGTGTAGAAGGGCGCCTCGTGGCAGAGCTCCAGCTGGAGCTCCATGTTCTCCTTGATCTTGTGCATGGGCACGTGGCCGGGGCCTTCGATCATCACCTGCACGTCGTGGTCCCAGGCCACCTTGGTCAGCTCGCCCAGGGTGGCCAGCTCGCCCAGCTGGGCCTCGTCGTTGGCGTCGGCCACCGACCCGGGGCGCAGGCCGTCGCCCAGGGAGAAGGCCACGTCGTAGGCGGCCAGGATCTCGCACAGCTCCTCGAAGTGGTCGTAGAGGAAGCTCTCCCGGTGGTGGGCCAGGCACCAGGCGGCCATGATCGACCCGCCCCGGCTGACGATCCCGGTGACCCGGGTGGCCGTAAGGGGCACGTACCGCAGCCGGACGCCGGCGTGGACGGTCATGTAGTCCACCCCCTGCTCGGCCTGCTCGACGACCGTGTCGCGGTAGACCTCCCACGTCAGCTCCTCGGCCTTCCCGTCGACCTTCTCCAGGGCCTGGTAGATGGGCACCGTTCCCACGGGGACGGGCGAGTTGCGGACAATCCACTCGCGCGTGGTGTGGATGTCGGAGCCGGTCGACAGGTCCATCACCGTGTCCGCGCCCCATTTGGTGGCCCACGTGAGCTTGTCGACCTCCTCGGCGATCGACGACGTCACCGCGCTGTTGCCGATATTGGCGTTGACCTTCACCAGGAAGTTGCGGCCGATCACCATGGGCTCGGACTCGGGGTGGTTCACGTTGTTGGGCAGGATGGCCCGGCCCCTCGCGATCTCGTCGCGCACCGTCTCGGGCGACATGCCCTCGCGGCCGGCCACGAACTCCATCTCCGGGGTGATCTCCCCCTTGCGGGCGTAGTGCAGCTGGGTCACTGTCCGGCCCGGCCCGGCCCGCAGGACTCGACCGCTGGCCTTGGGCGTGTCGCCGTTGCGCCGGGCCGCGGCCCGGCCGTCGTCACGGGGCGTCGGGCGCCGCCCCTCGTACTCCTCCACGTCGCCCCTACCGAGGATCCAGTCCCTGCGGAACGGGGGCAGGCCGGCGGCCGGATCCGATCCGGGCCCGCTGGTGTCGTAGAGCCGGATCGACGACCCGTCGGAGAGGGCCACCTCGGTGAACGGGACGCCCTCGACGTAGACCTTGCGGCGGACAGCCATTCGACATGCACTCCCTTCGCCGGCATGACCCGGACAGGTTCAGACGGTCGGCGCCCGGTGCGCCCTCTCAGCCCCGATCCATGGGGCTCCCGTGTGGGGCCAGCTTGTCACACCGGCGACGTCAGCAGCCCGTTGCCGCGGCGAGGGTCCGGCAGGCCTGGGCCATGCGGGCGGGGGACAGCACAGCGGCCCGGTGGCGGAAGCGGTCCCTGGCCAGGGTGTGAAGGTTGTCGAAGTTGACGACGCAGTCCGTCGGCACCCCGTCGTCCAGGGCGCTCAGCTCCAGTTCCGAGACGAGACCCCGCCGGACCCGCGTCAGGGCGGCGACGACCACCGAGCCGATGCGATCGGCGACCGGGTCGCGGGTCAGGACGAGGACCGGGCGGTCACCGCCCGGCGTGGCGGCGAACCAGATCTCACCGCGGGTCATCGGCCCAGTCCGCCCAGTCCTCGGCGGGGCCCCAGTCGGCGATCTCGGCCAGGGAGCGTTCCCCCTCGTCCAGAGGCTGGTCGACCCAGGTCTGTGCGTCGTTCTCGCTGGCCAGCCGGAGCAGGTGGCGACGGAGGGCGTCGCGCAGCAGCTCGGAGCGGTCGACCCCGAGCCGATCGGCCCATTGCTGGGCCTGGGCCGCCTGCTCCTCGTCCACGCGGAAGCTGAACATCGTCATACATAGAGCGTACTGCGTATGACGCGCCCGACCGTTACCCCGCGCCCGGCAGCGGGTAGCCCAAAGGCATGTCGAACCCTCAGCAGCCGGAGCTGGCCCGCAGCCGCAAGACGCCCGCCCAGGACCAGGACGCGGTCGCGGGAGTCCTCGACGGGCAGCGCGAGATCGGCGCCGCCGCCCCCCGTGGACCCGTCCCCCCCGAGAACCAGCCCGGCCACCACCCCAACGAGGACCAGGACAAGCCCGACCTGAGCGCCTTCGCCGAGAAGCTCGGCACCATGGAGCCGTCGGAGCGGGAGGAGCAGCCGGCCACGACGAGGGCGACGGCCCCGGCCGCCGAGCGCCGCACGCTCGTCACCGGCGTCTCGGCCGTGGCCGCCCTGCTGGCCGCGGTCCTGGCCGTGGTGGTCGGCCGGCGGGTGAGGTCCCGCC
>JBOGIE010000021.1:0-15008 GCA_050742435.1 Acidimicrobiales bacterium
AGGAGCCGGCCGAGCAGCACCAGGTTCTCCCGGCCGCTCAGCTCCTCGTCGACCGAGGCGAACTGGCCGGTCAGGCTGACAAAGCCCCGCACGGCGTCGGCGTCGGTGACGATGTCGTGACCGAACACCCGGGCCGTACCGGCGTCGGGCCGGAGGAGGGTGGCCAGCATCCGGATGGTGGTGGTCTTGCCCGCCCCGTTCGGACCCAGCACGCCGTACACCGTGCCCGCCCGCACGGCCAGGTCGATCCCGTCGACGGCCCGGGTCGGCCCGAACGTCTTAACCAGCCCCTCGGTCTCGATGGCCAGGTTCCTGTCGTGCCGCGTGGCTGTCATGCCCCTTGAGACGTGCGGCCGGCCGTGAACTCATCGCTCGTCGCCCGATGATTTCCCCCGGCCCGCGCCGTCCTACCTGCGTGGTCCCGGAGGAGCCCCGAGCCGAGGTGGTCCTGCTCCGCGGCGACGTGGAGGTGGCGAGCTGGGCGCTGCGCGGCCGGGGGAAGCCGGACCTGGCCACCGTCGACGAGCTGGCCCGGCTGCAGCTGGCCGCCAAGCGGATGGGGTGCTCCATCTGGCTGCGCCGGGCCTGTCCCGACCTGGTGTGGCTGCTGCGCCTGGCCGGCCTGGGGGACCGCCTACAGGCGCTCGGGGAGGCCGAAGGCGGCGAAGAGGTCGGTGTCGAGGAAGTTGTGGTGCCCGACGATCAGGTCCCCTGAGATCTCCAGGACCTGGATGGACCAGGGGGCGTGGCCGCCCTCGGGATCGCGCTTGTAGGAGGCGAAGGCGGCCATGCCGTTGGCTTGGACGGCCACCAGCCGCGAGCCCTCGCAGCCCTTGCCTTCACCGACGAACCACGTGGCCATCTGGTCGGGGCCGCTGAGCCAGAAGTCGAAGGGCGGCATGGACATGACCACGTCGTCGCGCAGGAGGGCGACGAGCGAGGAGATGTCGTAGCGCTCGAAGGCGTCGACGTACCGGGCCAGCAGCTCCTGCTGGTCGGCCGTGACGGGTGCCTGGTCGGCGCCGGTGTCGAGGGTGGACAGGGTGGCCCGGGCCCGCTGGAGGGCGCTGTTGACCGACGCCACGGTGGTCTCGAGCAGCTCGGCCACCTCGGTGGCCTGCCACCGCAGCACCTCCCGGAGGATGAGCACCGCCCGCTGCTTGGGCGGCAGGTGCTGGAGGGCGGTGACGAAGGCCAGGCGGACGGACTCCCTGGTCTCGGCCACCTCGGCCGGGTCACCGTCCTCGGGCAGGACCCGGGAGTCGGGGATGGGCGTCACCCAAGCGTGCTCGGAACGCTTGGCGCCGGTGAAGGCGTCGGCGTTGCCGGCCGGACCGAGGTCCATGGCCAGGGCCCGGCGCTGGCGGCCCCGCAGCATGTCGAGGCAGGCGTTGGTGGCGATCCGGTAGAGCCAGGAGCGCACCGCCGAGCGGCCCTCGAAGCTGTCGAGGGCCTTCCAGGCCCGGACCATGGTCTCCTGCACGGCGTCGTCGGCCTCGAAGACCGACCCCAGCATCCGGTAGCAGTAGGCGCCAAGCTCCCGGCGGTACGGCTCCAGGTCGTCCAGGGACAGCTCGGTGCCGGCGATGGTGTCGGGACGCGTGGCCACGGCGGCAAAGTCTACGACCGTGCTCACCGTTTGTGGCGGGCCAGCCTGCGTGGCGAACGCAAAGCCGAGTTCGTCGTCGGCCGGCAGGGGCGGCAACATGGGGCGGGTGGACGCCGCCCTCGCCGACGCAGTCGAACGTTTCCGCCACGAGCGACGGATCCCCTTCGAGGTCGAGGACCGCACCATCCGGCTGCTCGGCCCGGTGAACGGCGACCCGGGATCGGCGGTGCTGCGGGTGCTGGGCACGGTCCAGGACGCCTCGCCGGTGGGCGCCGCCTCCCACGGCGCCGGCCGGGTGGCCGTGGGCGTGTGGCGGGCGCCCGAGCTGTACCTGGCCCGCTGGACCCACGGCAAGCGGTGGGTGGTCGGCTACCGCCTCCCGGCGGGGGCCCGGCCCAGCGACTACGTCCGCATGGAGGGTCGTATCCCCACCCGGCTGGAGACCGACAACTGGTACGGGCCGGTGCCGGCCGCGGTCGACGACGCCTTCATCGAAGCCGGCCTCCTCCTCGACGACCCGCCCTTCCCCATCCCCGCCGCGCCTCCACCGCCGCCTCCCCCTCCGCCGGCGGCCGCCCGCGCTGCCGCGACCACCACTCCGAGGGTACCGCGCGCCCCTCGGGCCGCGTCCCCCCGGGCGGCGCGGGCCGTCCCCGCCCGCAGGCCGGAGCCGGCACCCACCACCAGGCTGTGCCCGTCCTGCCGGATGCTGAAGTCGGTGGGGCAGTTCGTGCCCGGGTCGGACCTCTGCGTCGACTGCCGCTGAATGCGCCGACGAGGCGGTGTGCCACGTGCCCGGGGAAGGGTAGGAACAAAGGCACCGGTCTCGATGGTTGAACCATTGTTCGAAATCCTTCGAGTGACGGAGACGCGCTATGCCGACCAGGGGGACGCCGATGTCGACCCGCCACGACGCCGGGAGCGACGCCGACCTGCTGCGGCTCTACCTGAACGAGATCGGGAAGCACGACCTGCTCACCCGTGAGGACGAGCAGCGCCTCGGCCGGGTGATCGACGCCGGCCGCCGGGCGGCCCTCTCTCTGTCGGGCAAGGGCAGGACCAGCGGCGGCGGGCGCACCGAGGAAGAGGAGGCCGAGCTCCGCGAGCAGGTGGCGGCCGGCGAGCGGGCGGCAAAGGAGTTCGTCGAGGCCAACCTGCGGCTGGTGGTGTCGATCGCCAAGCGCTACCAGTCCTCGGGCCTCCCCCTCCTCGACCTCGTGCAGGAAGGGAACATGGGGCTGATCCACGCCCTGGAGAAGTTCGACTTCAGCCGGGGCTTCAAGTTCTCCACCTACGCCACCTGGTGGATCCGCCAGGCCATCACCCGGGCCATCGCCAACACCGGCCGCACCATCCGGCTGCCCGTGCACGCCGGGGAGACCGTCGCCCGGGTCCAGCGGGCCAAGGGCCAGCTGGAGTCCGAGCTCGGCCGCACGCCCCGGGTGGAGGAGCTGGCCGCCGAGTGCGACCTGAACTGCGAGCGGGTGACCGAGGCCCTGCGCCTGGCTCCGCACCCGGCTTCCATCTTCGAGCCCCTGGCGTCCGACGGCGACGGCGAGATCACCCTGGCCGACGTTGTCGAGGATCCCGACGCCGTGCTGCCCATCGACCAGATCATCGCCGCTTCGCTGCCCAACCAGATAGCCCAGCTCCTGGCCACCCTGAGCGAGCACGAGCGCCGGGTGGTCAGCCTGCGCTACGGGTTCGACCGGGGCCAGGCCCGCACCCTGAGCGAGGTGGGGAAGGTGTGCGGGCTGAGCGCCGAGGGCGTCCGCCAGGTCGAGCGCCGGGCCCTGGCCAAGCTCCGCCTGCGCTCCTCGTCCAAGGCGTTCGCCGACATGCTGGCCGGCTAGACGTCGCCTTCGAGCTAAACGTCGCCTTCGAGCTCGGCCGCGGCATCCGGCGCCGGGCTGGGTGACAGCGGCGACCCTTCCTCACCCTGCAGCGAGATGGCACAGGCCACGCCGGCCGCCGCCCCCTCGCCCACGGCGATGGCGGCCAGCTGGTAGCCGGGTGTGATGTCGCCCGCCGCGTAGCAACCCGCCACCGACGTGCGCCCGTCGCGGTCGACGCACAGGCACTCGTCGCCGTCGACGTCGCAGCCCAGCTGGCGGGCGAGGTCGAGCCTCGGCCGGTGGGCGATGGAGAAGAAGACCAGGTCGGCGTCGAGGACGTCGCCCCCGGCCAGGCGCACGTGGCGGAGCTCCCCCCGCGTCCCGACCAGCTCGACCGCGTCGTCCTCCACCAGGCCGATGTCGTGGCGGGCCAGGAGCCGGCGGTGGCGGTCGTCGCCCTCCAGGGGTCGGCCCTCGGTGACGACGGTGACCATGTCCGCCCAGTCGAGCAGGCCCACGGCGAAGGCCACCACCTGCTCGCCCCAGCCCAGGACGACCACCTTGCGGCCCTGGGCCTCGTAGCCGTCGCAGGTGGTGCAGTGGAAGACGTTGGCGCCGTAGTGGTCGAAGAAGCCCTCGACCTCGGGGAACTCGTCCTCCACGCCCATGGCGAGAATCAGGCGGAGCCCGGCGTACTCCTCACCGTCGACAGTGACCACGAAGCGGCCGTCGGGCTCCCGCCGGGCCGCGGTGGCCCGCCCCTGGCAGAAGGCGACCTCCGGGTAGCGCCCCATGTCGGCCCGGGCCCGTCCCAGCAGCGCCATGGGGTCGGCCGGGTCGCTGCCCAGGTACCCGTGCGAGCTCTCCACCCAGCGGTTCCGGTACTCGCCGCTGTCGATGACGAGGACCGACCGCCGGTACCGGGCCGCCCAGGTGGCCGCGCTCAGCCCCGCCGGCCCGCCGCCCACGACGACCACGTCGTACAGGGCCGGCCCGGGCGGCGCCGGCCCCGAGCCGGCCACGGGGGTCAGTCGTCCTCGGTGTCGGCCAGGATGTCGGCGGCCACGGCCAGGGCGGTGGCCAGGCCCGCCGCCCGCTGGGCCACGGTGGCGATGTAGCGGTCGGCCCCGGCGTGGTCGAGCGGTGGCCGGCCGAGCGACCGCAACAGGGCGGTGGGGTCGGTGGCCGGCGTGATGGGAGCCGGGGCCGAGGACCGGGGCGGGATGCGCCAGAACTCGGCGGGGGTGGGCTCGGCCGGCGGCCGCGGCTGGCTGTTCCGCCGCGACTGCTTGTTGTTGTTGCGACGCGGGCTGTTGTTGCTCACGCCGCCTCCTCCCTGTCGCTGGTGGCGGTGTCCTCGGCCTCGGCGGTGAGCAGCTGGTCGGGACGCAGGCCGAGGGCCACCCGCAGCTGGTCGGGGTTGAGGTCGGCGAGGGAGCTGGACTTGGGCAGGACCAGGTCGGCGATGTGGCGCTTGCCGGCCACCACGTCCTCCACCCGCTCGTCGACCGTGCCCGGGCACACCAGCCGGTGGGACACCACCGTGCGGTCCTGGCCGATCCGCCACGCCCGGTCCCGCGCCTGGTCCTCGACCGCCGGGTTCCACCAGCGGTCGTACAGCACGACGTGGCTGGCGGCGGTGAGGTTCAGCCCGGTGCCGCCGGCCTTGAGCGACAGCACCAGGGCGGCCGGGCCCTTCCGCTCCTGGAACTCGGCGACCATCCTGTCGCGCACCCCCCGGGACAGCCCGCCGTGGTAGCAGCCCACCGGGATCCCGGTGCGCTCGGCCAGGTGGTCGGCCAGGCGCTTGCCCCACTCGGCGAAGTGGGTGAAGACGAGGACCTTCTCCCCGGCGGCGAACACCGAGTCGACGATCTCCTCCAGCCGGGCCAGCTTCCCGGAACGGCCGGGCAGGGGCTGGCCGTCGTCCTGGTAGGCGGCCGGGTGGTTGCAGATCTGCTTGAGGGCGGTGATGGCGGCCAGGATGTCGCCCTGGCGCCGCTCGGAGTCGGGGGCCTGGACCAGCCGGTCGATGACCGCCTGGTAGAGGCCGACCTGCTCGGGCGTCATCGTGCAGTGGTCGAGCTCGTCGATCTTGTCGGGCAGCTCGGCGGCGACCTCGGGCTCGGCCTTGGTGCGGCGGAAGACGAGGATGCCGTTGAGGGCGCGCAGGGCGTGCTCCCCGGTGGGCCGGCCGTCCTTGGACTGGGCCGAGAGCTGGGAGACGAACGCCGACCGGGCACCCAGCAGGCCGGGGTTGGTGAAGTCCAGGATGGCCCACAGGTCCCCCAGGCCGTTCTCGACCGGCGTACCGGTGAGGGCCAGGCGGCTCTGGGCCCGGAGGCGCCGCAGCTCCTGGGCCACGTCGCTGGCCGGGTTCTTGATGGCCTGGGCCTCGTCGAGGATGACCCGGCCCCACTCGAAGGCGCTGAGGGCCTCGATGTCCCGGACGGCCGTGCCGTAGGTCGTGATCATGACGTCGGCCGCCTCCGCCTCGGCCCGGACCTCGTCGGCGGTGGCCCGGCTGGCCCCGTGGTGGACGACGACCCGGAGACCGGGCGTGAACCGGGCCGCCTCCCGCGCCCAGTTCCCGACGACTGCGGGGGGGGCGACGACGAGGGTCGGCCCCTCGCTGCGGGCGGCGCTGGCGGTCCGGGCCAGGTGGGCCAGGACCGTGGGGGTCTTGCCCAGGCCCATGTCGAGGGCCAGACACCCCCCCAGGCCGGCGGCGTCGAGGAAGACGAGCCAGGCCAGGGCCTCGGCCTGGTAGCTGCGGAGGGTGCCGGTGAAGCCCTCCGGCGTGGTGACCGCCTCGGTGGACACCTCCCGGGTCTTGGCCAGGAGGTCGGCGGCCCAGCCGGTGCCGCCGACGACGGTGCCCCCGGCCAGCGGAGAGGTCTCCAGGCCCACGGCGTGGCGCAGGACCTCGGCCCCGGTCAGGCGGGTGCGGTGGGCCCGCTCGGCCAGGGCGGCGGCGGCCTCGTGCAGGTCGACCCGGTCGACCTCCACCCAGCGGCCGCGGGAGTGGATGAGCGGGCGGGCCTCGGCGGCCAGGCGGCGGATGTCCTCGGCGGTCAGCTCCACGTCGTCGAACACCGCCGACCAGCGGACGTCGGCCAGCTGGTGCGCCCCCACCACCGACGCGTCCACCGGGTCGGCGGTCAGGCGGAGCGCCGGCCGCGGCTTGCGGCGGGACAAGGCGGGCACCCGGACGTCGAAGCCGGCGGCGGTCAGGGCCGGCCCGGTGACGCCCATGAGCTCGAAGGCCTCGTCCTGGCTGAGCATGACCTCGCCCCGGCGCTGCCCGCCCGGCCGGTTCAGCACGGGCAGCAGGCGCTCCAGGCGGACGGTCTCGTCGGCCAGGTGGCGCTTCGACCGCCCGTCGACCAGGGCCACCTCCAGGGGCACCATCCGCCCGTCCTGGCCGGGGCCGAGGACCGAGAGGAACCACGCCCCGCCCTTGTCGGGGGGGTCGAGCTGGACGACCAGCCGGGCGTCGACGGGGTTGCGGACGGGCTCGGCCCAGCGCTCCAACCGCTCGGCCAGAGGGTTGGCCAGGCGGGCCGGGGCGTCGAACGGCGACCCGTCGAGGCTGGTGACCACCGCCTCGGCGGCGTCGGCCGGCGTGCGGACCACCGGCGGGGCGGCGGGCAGCTCCAGGCGGCCGGCGGCGTCGCGCACGATGGCGTCGACCGCGGCGCCCAGGATTTCGAGGGTCAGGGCCCGGGCGTCGGCCCGGTCGAGGGCGGCCACCGGTCCCGGCATGGCCCGGGAGACGGCGTCGAGCTTGGCCCGGTCGACCAGGGCCGGCGCCCAGCGGACGGCGTAGGACGAGCCGGTGCTCTGCAGGAGGGGGATGATGGAGCCCCGGGCGACGAAGTCGACGGCCCAGACCGCCACCCGGCCCAGCCACACCACGCTGGACCCGACGCCCTCGGGCCGCTCCTTGGCCCCCACGGTCACCAGCCAGCCCAGGGCCTGGGGCACGCCGATGGCCCGGGCCGGCGCCCGCTCCTTGCCGGGGAGAGCCACCGGGTCATGCGGCCACCAGCCGCTGGCCGGGGCGTCCACGTCGTCGAGGCGGTCGCCCAGCTCCTCGTCGGACGCCGCGTCAGTGCCCGGGCCGGCGGCCCACACCACGATCCGGCCGTCGGACCACGACGCCTGGAGCCGGACCTCGCCCGGGCCGTCGAGGGCGCGGTCGTCGAGGGCGTCGGCCTTGACCCCGTTCAGGCGGTTGAGGGCCGAAGCCAGCCGGGACCGCTCCTGCTCGAAGTCGGCCACCACCTGGTCGCGCTCGGGGCCCGACAGGTTGCGGACCTTGGCCAGGTTGGCCTCGGTCTCCCGCAGGAGCCGGGCCAGGCCGGTGCGCCACTCGATGGGGTGGGCCTCCAGCAGGGCGAGCTGCGCCTCGGCGGCCTCACCGAACGCCTCGGCCTCGATGGCCCACGCCAGGTCGCGCTCGGACACCCGGGTGGCGGCCTGTCCCCCTACAGCTACGTCGTGCATGTGCCTCCGGCACTCTGTGCGGAGGTCAAGGACGGCTCAGCCGCCAGGCACTCCGCGCCTGTTCTTCTCTTCATGCTGGAACGGCGCCCCATCGGGGCGTCCTCCGCATCTTGCGTCGCTGCCGCCCAGACGGCTGTGCGTCGCAGAACCCTTTCCAATGGTACCCAAACCGCAAACCAACGTCGTGGATGCCCACCGCCCCGGCGGGGATCCCCTCAGATGCCTTCCTTCCGGGCCCGGAGCACCAGGGTGCGTGGGACCCAGCGGTAGGCCTCCCGCCAGTGCGGGGTGCGGTGCCCGTCGGGCGTGGGCTCCGGCTCCAGCACGATGTCGACCCGGAAGTTGGCTCGGGACAGCCCGGTGAAGACGTCGCTGAACGTGTGGTGGTGGGCCGAGAGGGGCAGCCCCTCCCAGTCGTAGTTCACGCTGGACCGGTCGAAGTAGGAACGGCGGATGAGGAGGGGCTGGTCGGGGTCGTCGTCGTCGATGAGGTGGGCGCAGGGGTGGGGCAGCGAAAAGACCAGGGGTGCGCCCTGCTTGAGCACCCGGTGGACCTGGCGGAACACCCGGTTGAGGTCGGTGACCAGCCCCAGGGCGTAGGCCGAGAAGGCCACGTCGAGGCTCTCGGCCCTGAGGAAGACCAGCTCGGCCAGGTCGCCCTTGTGCAGCTCGACCCGCACCTTCTCCTGCTCCGCCAGCCGGCGGGCGGCGGCCAGCTGCTCGGCCGAGAAGTCCAGGCCGATGGCGTGGGCCCCCTGCTTGGCCATGGCCACCAGGTTCTGGCCACCGCCACAGCCCAGCTCCAGCACCCGCTTGCCGGCCACGTTGCCCAGTAGCCGGAGCTCGGCTTCGGTGGCGATGTCGGGCCCGTAGGTGACGGCGTCCACGCCGGGCAGCACCCCGCCCCGGCCACCCTCCATGAGGCGGTTCCAGGTGGCGGGCGTGTCACTCGGCATGGCTGGAGTCTGTCACCCCGGCCCCGCCCTAGCCGGCGATGAACGCCTCGACCATCCGCTGGGCCGCGTCGTCGTGGTACTGCTCGGGCGGGGACTTCATGAACCAGGCCGAGGGGCCGAGGAGCGGGCCGCCGATGCCCCGGTCGAGGGCGATGCGGGCGCAGCGGACGGCGTCGATGATGACCCCGGCCGAGTTGGGCGAGTCCCAGACCTCGAGCTTGAGCTCGACGTTGAGGGGGACGTCGCCGAAGTTGCGGCCCTCGAGGCGGATGTAGGCCCACTTGCGGTCCTCCAGCCACGGCACGTGGTCGCTGGGGCCGATGTGGACGTCGTCGGCCGAGATGCCGTTCTCCACCTGGCTGGTGACCGACTGGGTCTTGCTGATCTTCTTGGACTCCAGCCGCTCCCGCTCGAGCATGTTCTTGAAGTCCATGTTCCCGCCCACGTTGAGCTGGTACGTGCGGTCGAGGACCAGCCCCCGGTCCTCGAACAGGCGGGCCAGCAGGCGGTGGACGATGGTGGCCCCCACCTGGCTCTTGATGTCGTCGCCGATGATGGGGACGCCGGCGGCGGTGAAGCGCTCGGCCCACTCGGGGTCGGAGGCGATGAAGACGGGGATGGCGTTGACGAAGGCCACGCCCGCCTCCAGGCAGGCGGCGGCGTAGTGCTTCTGGGCCTGCTCCGAGCCCACCGGCAGGTAGGAGACGAGGACCTGGGCCCCGGACTCCCGGAGGGCGGCGGCCACGTCGACCGGGTCGTCGAGGGACTCCTCGACCGTCTGGCGGTAGTACTTGCCCAGCCCGTCGAGCGTCGGCCCCCGCTGGACGGTGACCCCGAGCTCGCCCACCGAGGCGAAGCGCACGGTGTTGTTCTGGCCGGAGAAGATGGCCTTGCCCACGTCGAGGCCCACCTTGGCGGCATCGACGTCGAAGGCGGCGACCACCTCCACGTCACGCACGTGGTAGCCGCCCAGGACGACGTGCATGAGGCCGGGCACCGAGTCGGCCGGGTCGGCGTCGCGGTAGTAGGCCAGGCCCTGGACGAGCGAGCTGGCGCAGTTGCCCACCCCGGCGATGGCCAGGCGGATCGGACGGGTGACGGTCACGAGGCTTCCCCTCTTTCACGTTCGATGGCGATCAGGCGGTCGAGCCAGGAGATGTCGGCCTCCGTGGCCTCGGCGCCGTGGTCGACCAGCGACTGGGTGTACAGGTCCATGCGTCCCTTACGGGTGCGGAGGTTGGTGCGGGCCTTGGCCAGTCGCTCGACCAGAAGGGCCCGGCGCCGCTCGAACAGCCCCAGCCGGCGCTCGGGCGGCAGGTGGCGGCAGAACGCCAGCTTGAGGTTGAAGGCGCGGTCGTCGTCGGCGCTGGTGGAGTCGGTCTCCAGCAGCTCCTCGAACAGCCGCTCGCCCCGCTCGGTGATGGCGTAGACCTTGCGGGTGCGGGAAGGGCGGGACGACGGGCGGCCGGCGGCCCGGCGGGCCCGGAAGGCGGCCGCCTCCCCGGCGATCGACCCGGTCATGGGCACGGCGGGCGACGGCAGCACGGACTCGGACGGGTCGGCGGCCAGCACCCGGACCGCGCCCGCCGCCTCCAGCCGGGCCAGCGCCGGGTACAGCGACCCGAACGACACGCTGGAGAAGGTGCCCAGGGCGTCGGTGAGCCGCTTCTTCAGCTCGTAGCCGTGCAGCTCCTGTTCCTTGAGCAGACCCAGGATGGCAAGTTCGAGCACTCCGGCCTTTCGGGGGACGACGGACTGTCGGTTCCGACTGTCGGTTCGACATATCGGTCCGATATATCGGAACCAGTATGCGCCGCACCGGGCCCCCTTGGCAAGTGCGTCGCTTCCGGAAAGCGGGCGCTACGCTCGACGCCGTGAGCTTCGGGCCACAGTCGCTGCAGGCACGTGGAGTGGGTCAGGCGGCGCGCCCCGGTGAGGTGGACTACCGGCTGGTCCGCAAGCACACCCTCGACGAGTTCCGCCGGGGCCGCCTCAGCCGCCTCGACGTGTGCGACGCCCACCCCGAGCTGCTGCGGGCGGCCCGCAACGTGGGCGAGGCCCGCAGCGAGGACTGCCCGATCTGCGAGGAGGCCCACCTCACCCTGGTCTCCTTCGCCTTCGGTCCCCGCCTGCCGGCCCACGGCCGGTGCATCACCACCCGCAGGGAGCTGAGCCAGCTCAAGCGGGCGCCGCAGGAATCGACCTGTTACGTGGTCGAGGTGTGCACCGCCTGCTCCTGGAACCAGCTGGTGCGCAGCTTCCGCCTGGGCAACGCCCGAGCCTGATTTCCGCCCCGCCGAACCTCGCCGCGGCCACCACCAACCTTTACTTTCTCGCGGCTCTCCGCCGACGTAGGCTCCCGGCGTCGTGCGCCAGAGCAGTCAGGGGCTCCTGGACCCCCTCCCGCCCGTAGCCGCCGCCCGCCAGCCCTTCCGGGGGCCGGCGCGGCGTCGCAGCTGGTTCTGGCGCTACCGGCGCGTCTGGTTCCTGCTCGGCATCCTTCTCTTCACCGCCCTGGCCGGGGCCGCCTGGGTGCTCACCCAGATCCCGCTCCCCCCCGAGGCGCCCCAGGCCCAGACCACCGTCCTCTACGACGCCAACGGGGGCGAGCTGGCCACCCTGCAGGGGGTGGAGAACCGCTTCCCGGTGTCCATCGACCAGGTGCCGCCGGTCCTCATCGCCGCCGTGGTGGCCGCCGAGGACCGCAAGTTCTTCGTCCACGGGGGCATCGACCCGCTGGGCATCGCCCGGGCCACCTGGGCCGACATCCGCCGCAAGGGGGTCACCCAGGGCGGGTCGACCATCACCCAGCAGTACGTGAAGAACGCCTACGTCGGCACCGACTACACCCTGTGGCGCAAGATCCGTGAAGCGGTCATCGCCGTGAAGATCGAGCGCAAGTTCGACAAGCACGAGATCCTGGAGCGCTACCTCAACACCGTCTACTTCGGGCGGGGCGCCTACGGCATCCAGGCCGCGGCCAAGGCCTACTTCAACCTGGACGTCGGCGAGCTCGGGCTCAAGGAGGCCGCCTACCTGGCCGGCCTCATCCGCAGCCCATCGGCGGGCGACGTGGCCGAGGACCCGGTCGAGGCCCACGACCTGCGCTTCATCGTGCTCCACGCCATGGTCGACACCAAGGTCGTCACGCCGGAGGAGGCCAACGCGGTCGAGGCCATCCCGGTCGGGGACTACGTGGTGCCCGCACCGCCCACGGGGTCGACCGTCACCATGAAGGCGGCGGGCGCCGAGTACTTCGTCGAGTACGTCCGTCGTGAGCTGGTCAAGCTCTATCCCGAGGACCAGGTCCTGCGGGGCGGCATGCGGGTGTACACCACCCTGGACCCCGAGAAGCAGCGCCAGGCCTACGACGCGGTCTACGGGCTGCTCGACCGGAACTCCGATCCCGCCGGGGCCATGGTGTCGGTCGACAACGAGGGCCGGGTGGTGGCCATGGTGGGCGGCAAGGACTGGGTCCTGTCGCAGGTGAACCTGGCGGTCGGCGTCGACGGCGGCGGCGCCGGCCGCCAGGCGGGCTCGACGTTCAAGCCCATCGCCCTGGCCGAGGCCATGGCCCAAGGCATCAGCCTGGAGGCGCCCTTCGCCCCCGGTCCGGCGGAGATCGTCCTGCCCAGGGCCGACAGGGGGGAGGACTGGCCGGTCAACAACTACGAGGGCGCGTCGTACCCCACGATCAGCCTGCTGCGGGCCACCGCCGAATCGGTCAACACCGTGTACGCGCAGCTCGTGGTGGAGGTCGGGGCGCAGAAGGTGGTCGACATGGCGCGCCGGCTGGGCGTGAAGGCCGAGCTCGCGCCCCACAACTCCATCGCCCTGGGCACGGCGGAGGTGTCGGTGCTCGACATGGCCACCGCCTACCAGACGTTCCAGGCCAGGGGCATGCACGTCGAGCCCCGGGTCATCCGCCGGATCACCCAGAACGACTCCGTGCTCGTCGACGACCGGCCCAAGACCACCCGGGTGATCGACCGGTACGTCGCCGAGAAGGTGAACTACGCGCTCCAGCAGGTGGTCGACCATGGTTCGGGCACGGCGGCCGCCCTGCCCCAGGCCCAGGTGTGGGGCAAGACGGGCACCACCGACAAGTACGGCGACGCCTGGTTCGTGGGCTACACCCGCCACCTGACGACCGCGGTCTGGATGGGCTATCCGGAAGGCCAGTCGAAACCGCTCCACAACATCCACGGGGTGTCGAGGGTGAGCGGCGGGTCCCTCCCCGCCCAGATCTTCAACCGGTTCATGTCCAAGGCCAGCCCGCCGGACGACACCCCGCCCGACCGGGTGCCCAACCTGACCGGGCGCACCGTCGGGCCGGTGGCCACGGTGGAGTCGTCGGGCACCAGCTCGTCCGGCTCCTCCTCCGGGTCGGGTTCGTCCACGGGCTCGGGGTCGTCCTCGGCCACCACGACCGTGCCCGCAGAGGAAGAGGACGATGCACCGGCCACCACGGTGGCGCCCAACCCGGCGGCCACCCTGCCGGCGACGACCACGCCGACCACCGCCCAGTCGCCGGTCTTCGTCGCGCCTCCGACGTCGTCGCCACCGACGACGGCCCGGACCCGCCCGACCATCAACTTCACCAGCCCCACCATCGACCGGCCGTGAGGTCCTAGCCGGGGGGTCGCCGGTAGGCTGGGGCCGCCGCCGGCAGCCACCGGGCGCTGGACGGTGAGGAGGCTCTCATGGCGCAACAGCTCACGGCACCGGGGATCCGGGCCGGAAAGGGCGGCACACCCCTGGTGATGGTGACCGCGTACGACGCCCCCACGGCGCGCATTGCCGACGACGCCGGTGTCGACGTCATCCTGGTCGGCGACTCCGTCGCCATGGTCGTCCTCGGGTACGAGGACACCCTCCAGGTCACCGTGGACGACATGGCACACCACGTGGGCGCCGTGGCCCGGGCCCGCCCGAGGGCCCTGGTCGTGGCCGACCTGCCCTGGCTGAGCTACCACCTGTCGACCGAGGACGCGGTGCGCAACGCCGCCGCCCTGGTCCGGGCCGGGGCGGCGGCGGTCAAGCTGGAGGGCGGCCGGGTGCGGGTGGCGGTC
Organism: Acidimicrobiales bacterium; assembly: GCA_050742435.1. GTDB lineage: Bacteria > Actinomycetota > Acidimicrobiia > Acidimicrobiales > AC-14 > CADCTB01. The sequence goes on from JBOGIE010000021.1 coordinate 13,982, forward strand.
GTCGAGGCGCTGGTCAACGCCCAGATCCCGGTGATGGGCCACCTGGGCCTCACCCCGCAGTCGGTCCACGCCCTGGGCGGGTACCGGGTCCAGGGCCAGCAGGCCGAGGCGGCCACCGCCCTGGTCGACGACGCCACCGCCCTGGCCGACGCCGGCTGCTTCGCCATCGTCCTCGAGTGCGTGCCCCGGGAGGTGGCGCGCCTGGTCACGGCCACGGTGCCCGTGCCGACTATCGGCATCGGGGCCGGCCCTGACTGCGACGGCCAGGTCCTGGTCCTCCACGACCTGCTCGGCATCGAGGACCGGATCGTGCCCAAGTTCGTGCGCCGGTACGGCACGGTCAAGGCCGACGCGGTGGCCGCGGTCTCGCGGTACGCGGCCGACGTGCGGGCCCGGGCGTTCCCGTCCGACGCCGAGAGCTACCACCTGTCCGACGACGTCGCCGCCGCCCTCGGGGTGGACCGCTCCCCCTCCACCCGCACGGCATGAACGTCAGGCTCCTGCGCTGGCTGATCGTCGCCCTGATCGGCGTCGGCCTGGTGGCCTTCATCAGCGTGGGCGCCAACGGGCCGCCGGACCCCACCCTGAAGCCGGCCGAGGGCCAGGTGGCGCTCAACCGCACGCCGTTCGGGGACTTCGGCGAGGTCGCCTTTCGCATCGAGGGAGGCACGGCCGACGCCACGGCCGTCCGCTGCGCCCTCCTGGCCGAGACCGCGGCCCAGCAGTCCATGGGCCTGATGAACCGCACCGACATGGGCGGTTACGACGGCATGCTCTTCCGCTTCGCCGCCGACACCAACACCGGCTTCTGGATGAAGGACACCCCGCTGCCCCTGTCGATCGCCTTCTTCGACAGCACCGGCCAGTTCGTGTCCACCAGCGACATGCAGCCGTGCATCCACCAGCCCAGCTGTCCCACCTATCCCGCGGCCCGTCCCTACCGCTTCGCCCTCGAGGTGCCCCAGGGCGCCCTCCCCCGCCTGGGCATCGGCCCCGGCACCCGCCTGGTCACCACCCCCACCTGCAC
>JBOGIE010000021.1:15108-18210 GCA_050742435.1 Acidimicrobiales bacterium
ACTGTCTCAGGGTCCTGCGATGCTGACCCCGTGCCGGGTTACCATGGTTCCGCTCTACACCCTGCTCCGGGAGTTCCCCGGGGCCCTGCGCGCCCTGTCGCCAGGTCCGGAGGGAGGCTCAGCCCCGCCATGCGGCCCTACGAAGTCATGATCATCTTCGACCCGACGCTCGACGACGAGACCGTCCGGGCCGAGGTCGACCGGTCCAGCGAGCTCATCCGCTCCCGGGGTGGCAACCCCGGCCGGGTCGAGCGCTGGGGCAAGCGCCGCCTGGCGTACGAGATCCGGCGCCAGCGCGAGGGGTCGTACGTGGTCCTCGAGGCCGAGGCCGAGCCGGCCACCATGGCCGACCTCGACCGGGCGCTCACCCTCACCGACGGTGTGCTGCGCCACAAGGTCATCCACCTGCCCGAGAAGGCCACCGGCACGCCGGCCCGGCCTCTGGGCACTGTCGGCTCCGAGAATGGAGCCCCGACCAGCGAGTCGGCGCCTCCGGCGACCGCACCCGCCGCTTTCGCCGCCGAGACGGCCACCGAAACCGAATAACTGAGAGTCGTGTGAACAGTCAGGCGAACGGAGTGATTTCATGAACGGAAACAGCGTCACACTGGTGGGCAACGTCACGCGCGACCCCGAGCTGCGGTTCACCCCCAGCGGCCAGGCCAACGCCACCTTCGGGCTGGCCGTCAACCGGGTGTGGAACGACCGCCAGAGCAACGAGCGCAAGGAGGCCGTGTCCTTCTTCGACATCGTGTGCTGGCGGGAGATGGCGGAGAACGCCAGCGAGTCCCTCACCAAGGGGTCGAGGGTCATCGTCACCGGCCGGCTGGAGCAGCGCTCCTGGGAGAGCCAGGAGGGCGAGAAGCGCTCGAAGATCGAGGTCGTGGCCGACGAGATCGGGCCGAGCCTGCGCTGGGCCACGGCCGAGGTCCGCAAGAACGACCGGCGGGGGCCGGCCGAAGGCGGCGGGGCGGCCATGAACGGCGCCCGGCCGGCGGCCAACGTTCCCTCGTCCGCCCCCGCCCCCACCTACGACTACGGAGACGAGCCCTTCTAGATGGTCCAGCTCATCCTGCGGTCCGACGTCGACAACGTCGGCAAGAAGGGCGACGTCGTCGACGTGTCCGACGGCTTCGCCCGCAACTTCCTGGTGGCCAAGGGCCTGGCCATGAAGGCCACGTCCGGTGCGGTCGCCCAGGCGGCCGGAATGCGCCGGGCGCGGGCGGTCAAGGACGCCAAGGACCGTGAGTCGGCCGAGCAGGTGGCCCGGCTGCTGGTGACCAAGGTCATCCGCATCCCGGGCCGGGCCGGCCCCGAGGGCCGGCTGTTCGGCTCCGTCACCACCGCCGACGTGGTCGCCGCCGTCCAGGAGCAGGCCGGGGTCACCCTCGACCGCAAGCGGGTCCACCTCGACGAGCCCATCAAGGCCCTGGGCACCCACGAGGTCCCGGTCCGCCTGCACTCCGAGGTGGAGTTCCGCCTGCCCGTGGAGGTTGTCACAGCCTGAGGGTAGAGTCGAACGTGTGTTCGACTCACTGGCAGGCTCTGCACAACGAAATCCTGAGGTTGATCCCCTAGTGATCAACAGGCTGCACGCGAGAACGTGACGGCCCATGGCCCAGTCGATCGATGATGCTCGGCGGCGCCACCAGGGGGCATCCGGAGCCCGGGTGCCCCCGCACAACATCCAGGCCGAGGAGTCGCTGCTCGGCGCCATGCTGCTCAGCCGCGACGCCATCGTGGCCGCGGTCGAGGTCCAGCTGTCGGCCGAGGACTTCTACAAGCCGGCCCACGGGCACATCTTCGACGCCATCTCGTCGCTCTACGCCCAGGGGGAGCCGGCCGACCCGGTCACGGTGGCCGAGTCCCTGCGCCGGGCCGGCGTGCTCGACGCCATGGGCGGCCCCGGCATCCTCATCAGCCTCCAGGCCGGCACGCCCGCCATCGGCAACGCCGGCCGCTACGCCCGGATCATCGAGGAGCACTCCCTGCTGCGCCGGCTCATCCGGGTGGCGGGCGACATCGCCGAGCTGGGCTACAGCGTGCCCGACGACGTGGCCAACGCTGTCGACGAGGCCGAGGCCATGGTGTTCGACGTGGCCCAGCGCCGGGTCACCGACTCCATGGCCACCATCCGCGACCTCCTCTCCGCCCAGCTCGACCACCTCGAGGCCCTGTTCGAGCGCAACCAGGAGATCACCGGCGTCCCCACCGGCTTCATCGACCTCGACCGCCAGCTCGCCGGCCTCCAGCCCTCCAACCTGGTGATCATCGGTGGAAGACCCGGCACGGGGAAGGCCCTCGCCCTCGACACGCCGGTCCCCACGCCCACGGGCTGGTCGACCATGGGCGACATTCGCGTGGGCGACGCCATCATCGACGCCGCGGGAAGGCCGTGCCAGGTGACGTTCGCCACCTCGGTCATGCACGGCCGCCCCTGCTACGAGATCCTCTTCGACGACGGTTCCACCCTCGTCGCCGACGCCGAGCACCAGTGGTTCGCCTACGACTTCCCGGCCTGGAAGTCCTTCCGCGAGGCGCAGCTGCGCGGCCGGGACCAGCGCCGCCACCGCCGGCTGCCGCGGGTCGTCACCACCCAGCAGATGCTCGACGAAGGCGTGCACGCCTGCGGTGACGGCCGGCCCAACTGGTACCTGCCACTCAGCAAGGCCCTTTCTCTGCCCGAGGTGGAACTGCCCGTCGATCCGTACGTGCTCGGGTGCTGGTTGGGCGACGGCAAGACGGCCGGTTCGGAGATCACCATTGGCGACGAGGACACCGGGCACTTCCGCAGGGAGTTCACCGCCGCCGGCTATGGGTTCGAGCGCCGACGCCGACTGCAGTACGCCACCGTGCCTGTGGCGGGGAATGGAGCGTGGCAGGCCTACGCCGGACCCGGTCGCCTGCTCACTCGGGAGCTCCGGTGCACCGGGCTCCTCCGACGTGCTCGCAAGCACATCCCGGCGGTCTACCTGCGGGCGTCGGTCGACCAGCGCCTCGCGCTCCTCCAGGGCCTGCTCGACACCGACGGCCACATCGAGCGCAGCGGCCTCGTCGAACTGTGCCTCTCCGATCTCGAACTTCTTCGGCAGGCCCGTGAGC
>JBOGIE010000022.1:0-18121 GCA_050742435.1 Acidimicrobiales bacterium
GGGGGTCAGCCCCCTCGACCAGGCCACCGGCTTCGCCACCTTCGCGGCCAAGGGCGTGTCCGCCGAGCCCTACGCCATCACCCGGATCAAGGACCGCCGGGGGCGGGTCGTCTACGAGCACAAGCCCAAGACGACCCAGGCCTTCCGGGACAAGGAGGCGGGCGTGGTCAACGCCGCCCTCATGGACGTGGTCCGGGGCGGGACGGGGACCGCGGCCGCCATCGGGCGACCGGTCGCCGGCAAGACCGGAACCAGCGAGAACTACGGCAACGCCTGGTTCGTCGGGTACACGCCCCAGCTGTCGACCGCGGTGTGGGTCGGGCGGCCCGAGGGCGACACCCCCATGCGCAACGTCCACGGGATCAACGTCACGGGCGGCAGCTTCCCGGCCCGCATCTTCAGCCGCTACATGCGGGGCGCGTTGGCCGGTGTCCCTGCCCAGGACCTGTACACGGCCTCCATCGACGACCTGCGGCTGAAGTCCACCGTGTCGACCTCGCCCGCTCCGCCTCCGCCGCCTCCCGTGGACGTGACCACCACGACCATGCCGCCGTCGGAGTGGACGGTGCCGACCATCAGGCCGACCACGCCGACCACGTTGCCGACCGGACCGCGCCCGACCCCCACCACCGCCCGCCCGCCGGTCACCACCACCACTGTGGCCCCCCGGCCGCCGACCACCACCACCACGGTCGTGCCGCGGGCCACGACGACCACCGCGCCCCGGATCCAGTAGCTTGTCGCACCCTCTGCGTAGGGTGAGGCGCCATGGGATCCCGCAGCCGCCGCAGGGCGGAGAAGCTTCGCCGGCGCCGAGAGCGCCCGCCGCGCCAGTTCGCCCCTCCCGGGGCGCGGGAGATGATCGAGGCGGCGGTGGAGGCGTCGCGGCTCCCTGATCCGCGTCTGTTCCACCAGCTGGTGGACGCCCTGGCTGAGGGTGGGGCACGGGTGCCGGCCGAGCTGGAGTCGGCCGTGGCCGAGGCGGTCAGGGGTGCCCGGTCCCGCAACTGGGACGGTCGCGAGGTGGTGCGCCAGGTCGAACGCCGCCTGGGCGCTCGTCACGGCCGGTACGTGAGCGAGGCGGCCGGGGGTGGGGGTCCTCGGCTCGGACCATGGGCGGCCGGGGAGGGTATTGCCATGGTCGACGCCCTGGCCGTCGCCATCCAGGTTGTCGCCCTGTTGCTGAGCCTGCCGCGGCAACCGCGGTTCGGTCCTTCCCCGCGGCGGACGGCCCGGTCGCTGGGGGACGCCCGGATGTTGGAGAAGGTGCGGGCGCTGCTGGCCAAGGCCGAGTCCACCACCTTCCCCGAAGAGGCCGAGGCGCTGTCGGCCAAGGCCCAGGAGCTGATGGCCCGCCACTCGCTCGACGAGGCCATGGTCGGTGCCGCCGAGGGCGCGGACGACACACCGAACGGCCTTCGGGTGGCGGTCGACGACCCCTACGCCGGGGCCAAGTCGGTCCTGCTCGCCGAGGTGGCGTCGGCCAACCGCTGCCGCGCCGTGTGGGCCAAGCACTTCGGGATCAGCACGGTGTTCGGGTTCGACTCCGATCTCGAGTTCGTCGAGCTCCTCTACACGTCGCTGCTGGTGCAGGCGACGACCGCCATGGTGGCCGCCGGGACCCAGGTCGACCGCTACGGGCGCTCCCGCACCCGTTCGTTCCGCCAGTCGTTCCTCCTTTCCTATGCGATGCGGGTCGGGGAACGGTTGCGGGCCGCCGAAGCCGCCAGCCAGGCCGCCGCCGCCGAGGAGTACGGGGAGGCGCTGCTCCCGGTCCTGGCCGACCGCTCGGCCGCGGTGGATGCCGCCCGGGACGCCGCCTTCCCCGACGCCCGCACCCGCTCTGTCAGCATCACCAACGCCGCCGGCTGGGCCGCGGGCTCCGCCGCCGCCGACCTGGCGTCCTTGTCCGGGCGTACCGAAGTCCCCGCCCCGTCGAACCGGTGACACCTGGTGCGATATGCGACACCTGATGTCACCGGTTCATCGCCGCCAGCAGGTCGGACCGAGTCTCCTCCTCGTGGACGGCGACGCCGTGCTCGGTCATGGCGCCGGCCAACCGAGGATCCCACGGGGTGCTGGGAAGGCGGCCGAGGAGCGGTACCCGCGGGCGGCGGACGGCGACCGCGGCCAGGTAGTCGCCGGCGCCCATGCGCCAGGGCGTGGTGCCCGCGCGTTCGGCCATCCAAGCGGTGATGCCCAGCCCCGCCCCGTCGAAGTCGGCGTGCTGGAACACGTCGGCCCCGGCGGCCCGGAGCTGGCGGACCAGCGTGACCACGGCGATGGTGGGCCGGCCCGAGCTGCACACCAGGGGCGGGCCGTCCCAACCCTTGCCGCTCGCCTCGGCGAGCAGTGACGGGTTCTCCACCACGTAGGCGACGTCGCCGTCGGGCAACGGGTCGAGCGGCCACCGGCGCAGTTGGGAGAGGGTGAGGACCACCGGCTCGCCGGTGGCGCATGCCGACCGCAGCGGGTGATCGGGGGGCGGGCGGAGGCCAAGGGCCAAGACCGTGGAGGACAGGGGGTCCGGGACCACGCCCATCTCCTCCCACAGGAGCCTGACCGCCTCGGCGTCGCTGGGACGGGGCCGGTTCCGGGCGACGGCCACCGCCTCGAGCACCAGTGCGGCGGCCGAACGGCCGCGGTCGAGGGCGTGAGGATCGCCGAGGAGGTCGTCGGCCAGGGCGGCCAGGCCGATCCCGTCGGCCGGTAGGGCGGCGAGCACGGACAGGACGGCGGCCAGCCGGCGGCGGTGGCGCTCGACATCGCCGCCCGGCACGCCAAGGGCGCGGGCGGTCCCGACCCACGACTCCAGCCGGTCGGGGTCGGACCGGGCGAGCGGCAGGCCCCGCGCCTCTGCGGCCAGCCAACTCCACAGGTCCTCCCGGGCCCGCCGGTCGGCCTGCCGGATCTCCCGGCGGTCGACGATGGGCCCCAGCCGCCGTTCCACCATGGCCCGGAGGCCGTCGCGGTCGCCCACCCCACAGGCGGCGGCCAGGCGATCGACCCGCAGCCGGGCCGTCTCCCTCGGCAGCCGGTCCAAACCGAGCAGGTCGGCCACGGCCCGGCGCTCGGAAAGCGACAGATCGCGCAGCGTGATCGCCACCGGCGGCTGGCCCTCGCCGAAGCGGCGGGCCAGCTCCGCCCACACGGGGGCCAGCCCCGGCCGGTCGAGGCCGGCGCTCACGCCGCGGTCGGATCCAGCTCCCGGCGCCTGCCGTCCCAGGTGAAGCGGGTGGACGTCACCGGCTCGTCCCCGAGGGCCGGGTGGAGGTGGTGGATGGCGATCCCGTCGAGCGACGCGTACTGGCACCACTCGTGGTCGCTGGTGAAGACCGCGTCGAGGTCCCACGCGGTGAACGTGCCGAACAGCTGGGCCCGGTTGGCCCCGTCGACGCCGGCGAACAGCTCGTCGAGCAGGATCAGGCGGGGGCAGCCGGCGGGGGTGCCGTCGACGTCGCTGTAGTGGGCGGCGATCGACGCCAGCATCGGCAGGTGCAGCGCCACCGACCGCTCACCGGTCGACAGTCGCTGCAACCGCTTGGCGGTGGCCGGCTGGAAGCCCTCCCAGTCGCGGTGGGCCAGCTGGAGGGTGAAGCGGTGCCAGGCCCGATAATCGAGGGTCTCCCGCAGCCGGGCCTCCCATGGGGCGTTGGCCTCGAGCTCGGCCCGGGCCTGGTCGACGCGGGCCCGCACGAACGCCTGGAGCGACGACCGCTCGTCGTCGGACAGGCCGGCCGGGTCGCGCAGCAGGAGGGAGCGCGCCGCTTTCACCGCCTGCGGCTGCTCGCTGTCGACCTCCCAGCGCAGTCGGACCTGCACCCCGCCCGCCGCCGATCGCACCGCGCCGAGCTGGCGGTTGATCCCGTCGACCAGCTGGTTGGCCAGCCGGATGCGGTCGGCCAGGGCGTGGCGCACGCTTCCGGCCAGGGTCTGCTCAAAGAGGCGCTCCTCGTCGGCGGCCAGCTCGGCCCGGCCCTCGGCCAGCTCGGCGGCCAGCGCGCGGGCCTGCTCCCGTACCGCCCGGCGGATGCCGCCCGCCGACGCCCGCAGCACCCACCACCCCTCACCGGTCAGCTCCCGGGCCAGGTCGACCCGGCTGCCCAGGGCGGCGCGGGCGTGGTGGAGCCGTTCCTCCACCCGCGCCGACGCACGGTCGACGGACTGGTCGTCGCCGGCGACCGCCCCGAGCTCGACCGCCAGCACCCTGGCCGCATCGAGGATGGCGGTCACACCCTCGAGGGCCGCCTCCGGAAGGGCGACGCCGGTGTCGGCCGCCATCCCGTCGGCGACCAGGACGACGAACCGGCGGTGGGCGGCGGACCGCTCGTCGTCGGCCTGCGCCCGAGCGGTCTCGGCCTGGCTCAGCTCGGTCTCCAGCTTTCCGATGCCGCGCTGCATCTCCGGCCGCCGCTCCGACAGCTCCCGCTGGCGGTCCCTGCCACTGCGCCGCTCGGTGTCGAGCACGGCGATCCGGTCGAGCAGGTCCTTGTACTCGGCGCCGATGGTGGACTCCAGGGTGGCCAGCTTCACGTCGACCTCCGCCGCCTCCCGCTCGCTGGCCGCCAGGTTGGCGCCGGCCTCGGCCGCGGCCAGGGTGGCGCGCTCGGTGTCCTCCCGGGCCCGGTGGCGCTGCCGCTCGACGCCGGCCAGGTCGCGGGCCCGGCGGGCCCACGTGCCGGCCGCCGCTTCGAGGGCGGTGAGGGCGGCGGCCACCTCGTCGAGGGCGTCGCCCGTGGTCGGCAGCTGGTGGCGGGACCCGAGGGTGGTGAGACTGCGCAGCGCCTGGCGCACGGCCTGCTCGGCCTCGCCGAGCGCCCGGCGGCTGGCGACCAGGCGGTCCTGGGCCTCGGACAGGCGGTCCTCGGCCCGCTCGACCTGCCGGGCGGCCTCGGCCAGGGGCCCGCCGTCGGGCACGGCGTCGAGGTCGGCCCGCGCCGCCGCCGCATGGGCGTCGACCGCGGCCACCTCCCGGTCGATCTCGTCCAGCCGGGCGTCGGCGGTCGACATGGCCGCCCCGACCTCGGCCAGCCGGGCCAGCCGGTGGCGCTCCTGGGCCGCTGCCCCCAGCAGCTCCGCCGGGCGCACCGCTCCACGCCCGGTGGCCGGCCCTAGCCGGAACGTGCCGTCGGTGCAGACCACCACCTCGGGCTCACCGTCCTCCAGCGTGGTGCGGACCGCGATCGACGCCAGGACTTCGGCCACCTCCGCGGCGCCGTCCACCGGCATGAGGAGGTCCGCGGCGGTCCGGCCGTCGACCGGCCGCCGCCCGAGCACGAGGTCGGCAACCCCCTCGGGCAGGTCGACCGAGCCGTCGGGGGCCACCCATGCGTCGAGCAGCCCTGAGGCGGTCAGCGCCGCCTCCAGCCCGTCGACGTCGGCCGGCGCCACGCCGTCGGCCACGTCGACCAGCCGCCACAGGGGTGCCCCGGCCCGGCCCGACCGGTCGCTGCGCCACGGGGGCGGCGACGGGTCGATCACCCGTCCCTCGGCCAGCCGCTCGCGTTCCTCGGCCAGCTCGGCCCGCTCTTGCTCGACGACGGCGCGCGCCGAGCCCAGGTCGTGGCGGGCGACCGCGTGCTCGGCCCGCACGTCGGACGCCAACCGCCGGACGGCCGCCGTCACCTCGGCCGGGTCGTCCGCCCCGTGGGGAATCGCCGCCTGCACCCGGTTGACGCCGACGGACGTGCACGACGCCGCCCACGCGCCCACCGCCTCCACGAAGGCGGTCACCGCGGCCGCGTGGGAGGTGACGGCCGAGCGGCGGGCGCCCAGCCGGTCGTCGACCACCGCCTGGTCGCCGGCCACTCGGGACTCGGCGAACCCTCGCTCTTGCACCGCACGCTCGTGGCCGCGCAGGGCCTGGCGGACGTCGTCGACCAGCTGGCGGCGGGACCGGATCCAGGCCCGGACCAGTCGCTCGCCGTCGTCGGCGCCGGCCGCCTGGGCCTCGGCGGCCACGGCGTCGGCGCCTACTGGTGCCGCGGTCCGGCGCAGGTCGTCGGCGGCCAGGTCGAGGTTGGCGGACGCCACCTGGCACTCGCCCTCGACCTCGTGGAGAATCCCAGCCTGCCGCTCACGCTCGGACGCCCGGTGCTCGGACGTGCGCCGATCGCGCTCGACCAGCTCCCGCAGGCGGCGGGACTCGGCCCGCAGGTCGTCGAGCTTGGCGCCGTCGCGGTAGGCGTCGCTGGCCTTGAGGGCGTCGAGCTCGGTGTCGAGGGCGGCCAGGCGCTCCGCCAGCACGCCCACCTCGGCCTCCACCAGCTCGGCCTCGTGCCGCGCCTCCTCCAACGCGGCGGCGGCCGCCCGCTCGGCCCGGGTGACGTCGTCCTTACGCGTCTCCGCCCTGCGCACCTGCCCGCCTACGGCGGCGGCGACGGCCCGGGCGTAGTCGCGCTGGCGGGCGGCCAGCGTACGTACCTCGGCCAGTTCGGCATCGAGGGCGGCCAGCTCGTCGCGACGACGATCGAGGCGCTCGAACCCCTCGGCCACCACGGCCAGGTCGTGCTCGTCGAGGGGCGGGAGGGCCTCGGAGAGCACCTCGGAGAGCTTGGCCAGGTCCAGGTTCTGCGACAGCTTCTCCTTGCGCAGGGCGAGCAGGGCCGTGATCACCGATGCGTAGCGATCCGGACCGAAGCCCGGGAAGAGCGCTTCTCGGACCGCGGCCCGGTGCTCGTCGGCCGAGGAGTGGACCCGACCCCAGTCACCCAGCGCCTCCACGAGGGCCTTGCGGGACAGGGGCGAGCGCTGCTCGTCCAGCAGGCTGAAGTCGGTGCCGACGGCCAGCGAGGTGGTGAAGAAGTCCAGGTCCACCTTGCGGGTGGACGACGAGGCGCGCATGCGCACGCCGAGGGTGAACACCTCGTCGCCCCGGCGCAGCTCCACCCAGGCGAACCCGGCCCGCGTGGGCTCGACGGTGCCCGTCATCACCCGCTCGTACAGCCCGCCGCGGGACCTGGCCGCCGACGTGAGCTTGTGGGGCGACGAGTCGGCGTCGAGCAGGAAGGGAAGCAGCAACTCGAGGGCCATCGACTTCCCCGACCCGTTCGGGCCCCGCAGCAGCAGCCGGCCGTGGTGGAAGGTGAACGTCTCGTCCCAGTAGCGCCACAGGTTGATCAGCCCGGCCCGGGTAGGGCGCCAGCGGTCGGCGCCGGTGACCGGCAGCACGGTCACGGAATCGTTCATGGGTCCTCCCCGAACAAGGTGGGCGCGGTCACGATGGGTTCGCCGCAGCGGTACCGGGCCAGGGCCGGCCGAGCCACGACCCTGCCCCCCGGTTCCCGCACGACGAGGCCGAACCCGGCCAGGAGGTCGACGGCCTCCTCGGCCAGCCGGTCGGGCCCATCGCCCTCCCGATGGCTGCGGGCCCAACCCGGGAACCGGGCGAGCACGGCATCGACCTCGCTGCGCACCTCCGCCGGCTCCAACGCACCGGGCGGCTGGGCCACGCGGTCGAGCAGGAGCAGGGCGAGTTGGTGGGCGTTGCCGGCAGGGGCCGGGAAGTGGCGATCGGTGGCGATGCCGTCGGGGTCGACGGCGAGGAGGCCCTCGGCCCGTTCTTCGAGCTCGAAGCCGGCGTCGGCCACCCTGTCGCGCAGCCACTTCCGCCCGGCCGGGCTGCCCAGGTAGTCGCGCTCGGCCGCGGTGATCTCGTCCACGTAGGTGACCGGATCGTCGAGGAGTCGCCGGGCGAGGGTGTGCCGCACCCAGCGCATGCGCTGGTCGGCGTCGGCCGACGCCGGGTCGGTGGGCGCCTCGCCGTAACGGGGTTCGGCCAGCAGCGCAGCCGTGGCCCTTTCGGTGTCGAGGTCCTCGGCCAACGCGCTGGGCGCGGTGGCGCTGCTGATCATGCGGTGGAGGCGGGCGGTGTCGGCCATCAGCATGGCGTTGCCCTGGTCGCTGTCGAGGAAGGCGTCGACCTCCCCGCCGCTGGTCCGCAACGCCCCCCACGCCACGAGGGCGCGCAGGGCGTCGACGAACGCCGCCCGCTCGGCGTGGCGGCTCGTGTCGAGGCCGCCGACCGCCCGGGCCAGGAGGCCGACGGTGGTAACCGGGTGCTTGACCAGCTCGGCGCACACCAGGCAGAGGAGCTGGTAGCGGCGGCGGTCGAACGGCTGGAGCAGGCCGCGGGTGCGCTTTAGGGGCCGGGTGAAGTCGACATCGGCCGCCCGCTTCGAGAGCCGGGCGAACCCGGCGGCCACGTCGACGGTGAGCGCCCACCCGCACGCCGCTTCGAAGTACTCGGCCAGCCATCCCTGGTGACGGGCCACGAGCCGGAAGGCGTCGGGCTGGGCGTCGACGTCGACCAAGGGCGTGGCCAGCAGGTGGCGGACGGCCCGGGACCGCTCGTCGGCCAGATGCCCGGCGAGGGCGACCTCAGCCACCGGTGGCCTCCAGGCGGTCCGGCTCCCCGGCGAGGGTGATCGACACCAGCAGGTCGGGGCCGCGGAGGGTGCCCGCGGGCGTGTGGAGGACGGCGTGCCTGTGATCGCCCGGGTCGCTCAGGACCACCTCGACCCGTCCGTCGACCGACAGCGCCCGCCGGGCACCGTCGCTGCCGATCGGGGCGTCGAGAGCCGCGCTCAGGAGGCTGAGCAGCTCGGCGAACGCCTCGGCCGGGAGGCGGCCGAAGGCCGAGAGCCGCACGGCGCCGCCCGTGACCAGCGAGCCCCGGACGGTGTCCTCCGCGGCCAGGGCTTCGGCCTGGGCCAGCTGGCGCTGGGCCCGCCACCGCGCCGGGTCGGCGACCGGGCGCAGCCGGCCGGAGTTGACCAGCGTGCCCGTGGTGCGCAGGGCGGGGGCGACCTCCACCCCGTCGGCCTCGGCCCATGGCGTGGACGGCGCCCGGGCGTCGCCGTCGGCCGGGCTGAGGTGGGCGTGGCGGGCGGGCCAGAGGCCGAAGGCGGCGCCGAACAGGCGGTGGGCCTCGGCCTCGCCGGGGGAGGCGACGAACAGGGCGGCCAGGCGCCGGTAGTCCTCGGCCACCGACGCCGCCCTGCGCCGGCTGTCCCACCGTCGTTCGAGGATCCGCAGGAGCTCCACGATGGCGGTGCGGGCGATGTCGAGCAGGCCGGCGATGCGCGGGGAGGAGCCGTCGGTGGGGGCGAACCAGGCCTGGAGCGCGGCCCACCGCCTCGCCCGCTCCGCCAGCCAGGCGGGCGCCGGGTCGTCGCCGGCCACCGGGGCCAGGTTGGCGCCGGCCAGGGCTCGGGCGAAGACGGTGGCGATGCCGGCCCCGGCCGCCAGCCGCTCGATGGCCGTCGCCACCCTGCGCTGCGGGCGCTCCACCCCGTCGACGTACTCCTCCAAATAGGAGACGGTGCGCCGCTTGACGTCGACGAACACATCGTCGTCGGTGGCGTCCTCCCGCACCAGCTGCTGGAGATGGCTGTTGAACTGGCGGACGCTGGCCACGAGGGAGGCCATGTGTCCCTCCACCTCGGCCAGGCGGATGTGGACGCGGGCGTCGGCGCCGGGCTCGGTGGACCGCAGGAGCTCGGCCAGGTCGTTCAGGCCGTCGCCGATGGCGTCGAGGACGGCGGGCTGGAGGCCGACCGCGTGGCGCAGGGCGTCGAGGGCGTGCAGGAGGCCGCCGATGGCCGCCTCCCCCCGGTCGGTGAGGGACCACTGCAGGTTCTTGCGCTCGAACTCCTCGGGCGTGGCGTAGTGGGCGCCGTGGTCCTGCGTGGACTCCAGCAACCGCCAGTCGACGAGCGCCTGCAAGGCGCGCTGCAGGACGTCGTCGGTCACCGGCTCGTCCCAGCCTGTACTCGAGAGCGCGGCCCGGACCTGTTCCAGGTTGAGGGCGGGCGCCAGGACGGCCGCGTCCTCGAACGCCGTCATCAGGGCCACGTGCAGGTCGCGCAGGTCGGTGGTGGTGAAGCGGAAGAGATCGGCATCGATCGCCCGCCACGCCCGTCGTCGCTCGACCATGGGGTCGAAGATATCCAGGGGGTGTGACAGTGAGGTCGATGGTCGGGAGGCCAGGAGGCGCTGTCTCAGGGGCTCGGCATACTCGGCCGATGTACCTCGATCTGTCTGCTGCCATCGCACCTGTCGCCGCGGCCATGCGGCATCGCATCATCGACGTCCGCCGGTGGGCGCTCTCGCAAGGGCGGCCGGTCGACGCCGACGTCGTCGCCCTCATCCTGGCCGGGAAGATGTCGTGGCGTGACGAGCCACCCGACCGGTGGACCCGCGTCGGGGTGTACGGGAACCTGTACGCCGACGTGCCCAACCTGTGCTCCGCCCATGGTGAACTCCGCCCGATCAGCCAGCCCGAGGTTCTCTGGACGTACCTGTCCTACCTCCACGAGACCACTCAGTTCGACCCGGGCAGTGATCCTCTCCGAGAGCTCCGGAAGCCGCTGCGGTGCTACGGAGGCCTCGGCCCCGACGGGTTCAAGGCCACCGAGAACACCCCCAGGGTCAAGTGCGTCTGCAAGGTTCCCTACCGTCGCCGACCGGCGCGCCGGCAATCCGAGGCCGGGTAGTCTGGGTCCACCCCTGCGCTGGTAGCTCAACGGATAGAGCATCTGACTACGGATCAGAAGGTTGGGGGTTCGAATCCCTCCCAGCGCGCTACATAAGTGCAGGTCAGAGGCTAGTTCTGACCGCTCGCCCCGGCAGCAGAGTCCGGCTAGGTCCACCAAAAGTCCACACCTCGTTGGAGGAACTCGCCGAGGCGCTCCGCCGCTCCGAGCGCCCGCCTGGGCCAGGGCCGCCCGGGCGTGGCGCAGGGCCAGCTCTACCCGCTCGGCGACGCCGAGCCCGCTCAGGGGCCTCGGTGCGCTCCCTGTGCTCTTGACGTCCCTTGGCGGGGACGCAGCCGGCACCGGGCGATCCGCCTGACTGAGGTGCGCCTCGCCCGGCCGGCGGCCGATCCCCGGACGGTGCTGGTGTGCGAGGGCATCCCCGACGCCCGGGGGTGCGACGGCGAGAGTCTGAACGCCGTCGACGAGCCCGCAGACAGTGGTCCACTCGGCACCCGCCACGTGCTCGAGCTCCACCACCAGCGCTACGCGGGAGGAGCTCGCCGCCGGTCTTCACGACAAGGAGAAGGCGACGAGCCGGCGCCGGGGAGCTACGCCTGGTGCCCTACCGATGCTGTAGCGGCACCGCGTCGGAACGCGGTTGACGATCGAGGTGTCACCTCTGCCGCCAGGCTGGTGCTACTATGTAGCATATGGATCGCATCGGGGTTCGTGAGCTCCGCCAGCACGCCAGTCGGTACCTGGACCGCGTCGCGCACGGCGAGAGCCTGGAGGTCACGGACCGGGGACGCCCGGTGGCGCGCCTTGTCCCCATCACGTCCGATGCCTGGGCCGACATGATCGCCAATGGCCGGGTCACGCCCGCCGAGGACGGCACCGACGTGACCGACGAGGCGCCTGGCAAGTACGACGTTGACGCATCCGCGGTCTTGGCCGAGATGCGCGCCAACGAACGGTGAGGTTGTACCTGGACTCCTCCGCGCTCGTGAAGCTGGTCAAGCTGGAGCCCGAGTCGGGTGCGCTGCGCCGTTTCCTTCGCCGGCATCGCACCGATGGTCGGGTAACGAGCGCCCTCGCCCGGGTCGAGGTGGTGCGGGCCGTAGCTGCCGGCGGCCCGGCGGCGGTCGCCCAGGCCCGGCGGCAGCTCGCTCGGGTGGACCACGTCAACATCGACCGCGTCCTGCTCGACGAGGCGGCCACGCTGGCTCCCGGGACGGTGCTGCGGTCCTTGGATGCCATCCATTTGGCGGCGGCCAGCTCGATTGGCGCCGACCTGCGGGCCGTGGTCACCTACGACCGTCGGATGGCCGACGCCGCCGTCGCACTCTCCCTCGTGGTCGAGGCGCCGGGCTGACCGGGTCAGGTTCGGGTGTCGTCGCCGGGCCGGCGCAGTAGCCCTCGCGACCTACGAGGCAGGATGACTGCACCTACGCTCCCGCTGGCACCGTCGCCGGCCGCGCTCCGGCGGGAGTTCCGGGACCTCGTCGTCGGCGACCCACCCGGCGCGAGGCCAAGCCGATGACCGTGGCCAGGTAGGCCCAGCCCTCCCAGGTCCGGATGTAGGTGATGTCGCCCCAGCAACGGGTGTCGAGCTTCGTGTCGGGGCGGAACACTCTGTCTATGAGGTCGACGGCCCGGGCCTCGGCGTTGGCATCGGCGACGTGGTCCTGCGCCAGCGCTTCGGGCAGCGCCCGGCCAGGCCGGCTTGGACCATGAGCCGGGCACCCGCTTCTTGCCGATGTGAATCCCGTCCCGGCGCAGCCGGCGCCCTCGGCGCCCCGTAGGTGCCCTTCGATTCGCCATGGATGGCCTTGATCCGCTCGGTCAGCTCGGCGTCGTCGAGCGCCGCCGGCTGGGGGCGTGCTTGCGCTGGTCGTAGTACGCGGCACGGGAGACCTCGAGGCCGGCCTCGAGGTCGTCGTCCAGGTTCCCCGCCTCCAGGCCTTCCAGGGTGATCCCCAGAGCCTCCGCGGTGACGTCGTTGAGGTGTGCCTTGCCCGGGGCCCATCGATGCCGCCGCCTTCGGAGCCCCGCCCAGGGCCGAAGGCGCTCTTCCTGGCGTTGGGGTCCTTCGCCCGGTCGCACCGGGCGGGTTGGCGCACATCAGAAAGCGATGGTGCCCCCCAAGCTGGCAACGGAACGGTGGCGGTCACGACGGGACAGGCGCAATACCGTCGGCCCGATCGAGGTAACCGATCCCGGGCGGCCGGCTCAGCTGGCCTCGCGCAGCGATCGAGCGGCGGCGTCGTCGCGCAGGCGGCGCAGAGCTCGGGCCTCGATCTGGCGGACCCGCTCGCGTGAGATGCCCAGCTCCCGGCCGACTTCCTGGAGTGAGCGGGGCTCGCCCCCGTCCAACCCGAAGCGCAGACGTAGGACCAGGGCCTGATGCTCGCTGACATGGGAGAGCAGCTTCCGGATCCCCTGCTCCAACGAGCGACCGGCGGCCCATTCCGCGGGGTCGACCTCGGCCTCGTCGGCCAGGAAGTCGTCCAGCTCGCCGCCCTCGTTGTCACCGACCGGGCGTGACAGCGACACCACGCTCTCCCCGAGGGCCACGAGTTCCTGGACCCGCTCGGGTGCCAGGCCCGTCTCCTCAGCGAGCTCCTCCCAGGACGGCTCGTGGCCGAGCTCGACCCGTAGGCGGTCGCGGGCGCACGCCACGGCGACCACCTGCTCTCGCAGGTGCATGGGCACCCGCAGGGCGCGGCCTCCCTCGCCTACCTCCCTGCCGATCGCCTGGCGGATCCACCAGGTGGCATAGGTCGAGAACCTGTTGCCGAGCCGCCAGTCGAACCGCTCGACCGCCCGCATCAACCCGATGTTTCCAGCCTGCACCAGGTCCAGCAGCTCGACGCCCGGGCGCCGGTAGTGCTTGGCGATGGACACGACGAGCCGCAGATTCGCCTCGGCGAAGGCCGTTCGCGACCGTTCCCCGGCCTCCACCCGGCGGAGCAGCTCCGCCCGCTCTGCCGGCGACCCGACGTCGGCGGCGGCCAGTCGCCGCGGGGCCTCAATGCCCTGTTGCACCGAGGCGCCCAGCCGGGACTCGTCGTCGCGGTCGAGCAGGGGCCAATGGCCGATCTCGTTGAGGTAGATCTGCACCTGTCTGCTGTCATGGTGGTCCTCCTTCCGCTTCCACGATGACGACCGAGTGGGTGTTCCGACAGGTCCCTTGGTCGGTTCCGGTGGTGACCTTCGGGCCCTGCGCTCGGGTGCCGAGGGGGCGGAGCGCCTCGCCTCGCGGAAGGACCTCCGCGAACCGTCAACCTTCGCCCCTATTGGACAGCCGGCCACGGCCGCGGGCGTTGTCGATCACGGTGGTTACGTCGCGCCTACCGCTGATCCCCTGGAGATCCTCAGCAGGAGGTCAGACCTGACTCGTCGGCGATCAGCATGGTCACCGGCGTGGGCTGTCCCTCGACGGGGATCGTCCCCTCGTAGCGGGTCCCGTTCCCGGTCTGGGTGGTACGGACGTCCTTGGTCTCGGTGAACGTGCCGCCCTCGGTGCCGATCCTGAGCGCGAGGCCCAGCTCGCGCACGAGGATGATGCGGCGGCCGGTGGTGGCGATGGCGACGACCGCACCGTCGACCCCCCGGCACACCCGCTGGAGGGCGACGGCCTCACCATCGACGGTGACCGTGACGCTCGCTCGCCCTGCGGGTGCAGTAGTTGACATTGGTCGCCGGGATGTCGTCGTGGTGGTGGCGATGGTGGTCGTCGTGGGCGCGGTCGTCGTGACGACCGCGGTCGTCGTCGTGGCGACCGCGCCGTTGTCGCCCTCCTCTCCACATGCGGCGAGGGGGATTGCCAGCAGGGCGGCGACGGCGACCATCGAGCCCCGGGAGCGCAGGCGCGTCATCCCGGCGACCAGATGCGCGCGGCGCGGCGCATGCGCTAGTCGTTCCTGACGTGGAGCTGGTTGCTGACGTCAACCACCCCGACGGTGTCCCAGGCGTCGTCACCGGCGGCACGCTTGGCTCGGGGTGAGCTGACCTCGCCCGTGAGGATCACGACGTCCCGCTTGACGTCCACGGTGATGTCGTCGTCCTTGGTGCAGTGGTTGTCGCGTAGCCGGTCGACGATGATGGACTTGATGTCGCCATCGGTACGAACCGGCTGGCGGTCGTACCACCCGTAGTAGTAGCGCTCGTCGGGATAGGTCCAGGCCGGGTAGGTCGTGAACACGGGTCCTCCTTCTCGGTGGGAGCCGGGATCGTTCGCCGGCCCGCCTACCCGCCCCAGGCCCAATGCTGTCGGGGCGCGCCGTGATTGTTACCGTCCCGTGCCGGAATCACCCGTGCGGGGGCGGCCGTGACGCGATCGATACGGTCCCGTGGCCGAGCCGTGACAGGGGACGGGGAGGAACACCGGGACCGTCAACGACTGCAGGAGGCAGACATGGAATGGGTGACGTTCGTTCTTGTACTGGCGCTTTTCGGACTGGTCATCGGAGGGTTGGCCCGTCTGGTTCTTCCCGGGCCTGAGGCGATAGGGGTGCTCGGTACGATCCTCGCGGGTATCGCCGGAGCGATCCTCGGGGGCATCGTCGGGCGGGTGCTCTTCGGGGACACCAACTGGCTGGCCTCGCTCCTGCTGGCGGTTGGTGGCGCGATCCTCTTCCTCCTGCCCTTCCGGGTACCCAGGCGGGCCGTCAGGTAGCTCTCACTTGTTCTTCTGGGATGCCGGCGGGGCGGACCTGCTCGTCGACGCCTCACCAATCCACTGTCGCTGGTGTTGATCGTGACCTACGCGGTGGCCGCAGGACTGAGCCCCAGAGTGGCGCACACCGCCTGGTAGTCGTCCCAGGTGTCGACGTCGAGGGGCAGGGGCCGGTCGACGGGGATCCGCGTGACCCTTTCGGGCTGGGCGTCGAGGATCTTCCACACCGCCTTGTCGCCGTGCAGGCCCCGCAACGTGGCGAAGGCGTCGGCGGAGAACACGAACGGGTGGCCGGGCTGGCCCCGGTAGTCGGTGACCGCGGCCCACGGGCGCCCGGCCTCCCACTCGGCGCGGACGGAGTCGATCACGCCCCTGTCGACGCCCGGCATGTCGCCCAGAAGGAGCATGACCGCGTCGCACTCGCCCGCGGTGTCGAGCCCGGCCAGCAGCGAGGACGCGCACCCGGTGGCGTAGGACGAGTTGGACACCACCTCGGCCCGCCCCGGCATGAAGCCGGCCCGGGCCTCTTCCTCGGCTCCGCCCACGACGACGATGACCCGGTCCAGCGACGACGCCTCGACGTCGCGCACCACCCAGCCGAGCAGGGTGGTGTCGCCGAGGGGGAGCGTCTGCTTGGGACGGCCCAGGCGGCGGGACGAGCCCGCGCCCAGGACGATCCCGCAGACGCGAGTCACCGTTGTTGCTGCTGCTGCTGGTACTGCTTGCCGGCGACCAGGCCGGCGACCAGGGCCGAGCCCAGCACGGCCAGGCCGAGCCGCTTCATCCGGCCCTTGGGCAGCACCTGGAGGAGCAGGATCCCCACGAGGGCGGCGGGGACGGCCCGCTCGGCCACCGAGCCCCCGGCCACGGCCAGCAGGTCGACGGGCTCGGCCGGCCGCGACTCGACCGTCCGGGTCGTGCCCTTGGTGACGGCGTCGACCAGTTGGGCGGCCCGCTCGGGATCCTCGACGGCCACGTCGGCCACCTCGTCGGCCACGATCTCGTCCGGCGTGGCGGTCATCCCCGCCGACGGTGCCCGGCCGCCCACGGACAGCAGGTCGTTCTCCAGGCAGTTGGCGAAGTCGCCCAGCAGCTTGGAGGACACGTCGGCCAGGACCCCGCGACCAAACTGGGCGATCCTGCCGCTGATGGTGAGGTCGGTCTCGATGGACACCTCGGTCTTCCCCTCGCCGGCCGGGCGAAGGGTGGCGGTCACCGTGGCCGCGGCGTTGCCCTGGCCCCGGGTCTCCCGTCCCTCGGCCCGCAGGACCAGCCGGCGGCCGGCCTCGTCGACCTCGGAGAAGCGCACCGCGCCCTTGTACTGGGCGGTGATGGCCCCCAGCTTGACCTTGACGATGCCCCGGTACTCCTCGTCGGTGATCTCCTGGAGCTCGGCCCCCGGCATGCACGGGGCGATCCGCTCGACGTCGAGCAGGACCTTCCACGCGTCCTCGACGGGCAGGGCCACGGTGAAGCTGTTGTCGATGCGCATAGTCGCCTCCTATCCCACAGTCTCCATCGCCGCCCGCGGATGGATCGGACCGCCCCGGTCTCGCAGGAACCCGGCGCCGGCCCGGCGGTGGACGGCCAGCACCTCGGCCACGATGGCCCAGGCGATCTCCTCGGGCCCCTCGGCCCCCACGTCGAGGCCGGCCGGGCCGTGCACCCGACTGAGCTGCAGCGGCCCCCGCTCGCCGGCCGCCTCCACCGCGAAGCGGCGCCCGTCCACCACCCGCACGCCCTCGGTCAGGGGCTCGTCCTCGGACGGGCGGGGGAAGCCGTCGGCGGCCAGCGAGTCCAGCAGCCGCTCGAGCCGGCTCGAGGGACCCAGCATGCCCAGGTAGGCGACCGGGCTGGCCAGGAACGACCGCAGGTAGGCGGCGTCCCGCAGGAAGTTGTGGCTCATGACGACGACGTAGGTCCGGTCGTCGGCCCCCACGGCCTCGGCCGCCGCCCCGGGCTGGCTGTGGACCAGCCGGGACGCCCACGGGAACCGGTCGGCGTTCAGCATGGCCCGGCGGTCGTCGACCACCTCGACCCGCCATCCGATGCGGGCCCCGAACTCCACGACCGGGATGGCGTCGTGGCCGGCGCCGCACACCACCAGCCGCAGCGGGGGCTGCAGGACCTCGACGAACGCCCAGGTGCCGTCCGGATCGAGGGCGACGGTGGCGCTGCGCCCGGTGGCCAGGGCGTCGAGGGCCGCGGTGCGGGCTTCCTCGCCCAGGTCGCCTTCGGTGGAGCCGTCCGGACGGACGATGAGGCGCGCCCCGGTGCTCGGCCCCTCGACGACAGTCACCAGGGCGACCGGCCGGTGCATGCGCCGGGCGGCCTGCAGGGCGGCGACGTAGGGCCGGGCGTTGGCGGCGGGCTCGACGAGCACGTCGATGGCCCCGTTACACCCGAGCCCCCAGCCCCAGACCGCCTCGTCGTCGGCCGTCAGGTCGAAGTGCAACACCTGGGGTGCGCCCGACGCCAGGACCTCCCGGGCGGTCTGGATGACGTCGCCCTCCAGGCACCCACCCGAGATGTTGCCCACGGTGTCGCCCTCGGCCGGGATCACCAGCCGGGCGCCCTCGCGCCGGTACGTCGATCCCTGCACCCCGACCACCGTGGCCAGGGCCACGTCGTCCGCCGAGGTCTCGAGCGCCGACAGGACCTCGTCCAGCTCGCTCATGACAGGTACCGCGCAGGGTCGCGCTCGAAGCGGCGGCGGCAGCCGGTGGCGCAGAACCAGTAGGTCACACCCTCGTGGTCGAAGCGGTCGGCGGCGGTGGCGACGTCGACGGTCATGCCGCACACCGGGTCGATGGCGGTCACCGGTTCCTCGCGGCGCACCGAGACAACCGGCGCCGACTTGGCCTTCTCGGCCACGATCTGGGCCAGGATGGCCACGGCGATCTCGGCGTGGGGCAGGTCGCCCAGGTCCAGCCCGGCCGGGGCGTGGACCCGGGCCCGGTCCTCC
>JBOGIE010000023.1:0-18085 GCA_050742435.1 Acidimicrobiales bacterium
CGGGCGTTCGTCGGCCACGGCGTGGCCCGGCAGTTCCACGGCCCGCCCCAGGTGCCTCACCACTACGACCCGTCGGCCGACACGGTCATCCAGCCGGGCATGACGTTCACCATCGAGCCCATGATCACCATGGGCACGTGGCGCCACCTGATGTGGGACGACGGCTGGACCGCGGTCACCGCCGACAAGCGGCGCACCGCCCAGTTCGAGCACACCCTCCTGGTCACCGACAGCGGGGCCGAAATCCTCACCCTCGCCGGCTGACCAGGGCCTGGGGATCGCCGGCCGTGCCGTCGCCGTACCGCAACGCCTTTCCCACCCCGGCCAGCATCCCCCGGCGTGACCGCCAGCCGTCCCGGCGCGACCTGCGGGGCGGCCTGGCCGCCCTCGACACCCTCGGTGGCCTGCTGGCCCCGGCCACTCCCATCGAACCGAAGATCGTCTCCAGCGCCCACGGCGCCCTGTCGTCGATCCTGCTGACCTATCCCGCCTACGCCGAGGGCGACCTCAGCCTGGAGTCGACCTACGCCGACCTCCTGCGGCTGCTCCCCGCCTCCTGTGCCATCACCGTCCTGGCCCATCCCGCGGTGGCCGACGACCTCGACCGGATCATCGAGCGGGAGCGGCCGGCCAACCGCCCCACGGTCGTCCTGTCGCCTGCGTACCTGGCGTTCTCGGTCTGGGCCGAGGACGGCTACGTGGCCGTGACCGACGCCGGGCGCGAGCCCCCGGTCACCTTCCTGGTCGAGCCCTTCTCCTTTCCCCGCTACGGCGACGGGCTCATCGCCGACCTGGTCGCCGAGGCCACCGACCTGCAGGCCACCCAGGCGCCGCTCTACTTCCAGGGCGGCAACGTGCTGGTGGGGGACGACTTCGTCCTGGTCGGCTCCGACTACCTGGCCCGCACGCTGGAGACGTGGGCGGACTACGGCCCCGTCCTGCCCGGGGGCGGCTCGCCCGTCGAGCAGGCCCACCAGCTGTTCACCGAGACCTTCGACCCCGCTCGGAAGCTCCATTTCATCGGGCTCACCCGCCCCATCCCCGACGACCTGCTCGCCCCGCGTCCGATCGTCGTGGACGGCGAGGAGTGGACCGAGGACGTGGGTGCGGGGGCCGGTTCGCTCCAGCCCATCTTCCATATCGACATGTTCCTGAGCCTGGCCGGGCGCGACCCCGGGACCGGCCGGTACCGCGTCCTGGTCGGTTCACCGGCCGCGGCGGCCGAGCTGTTGGGGGAGCAGCTGCCCGACCACGCCCTGGCCCTGGAGTTCGACTCGATCGCCCGCCGCCTCCAGCGCCTCGGGTTCGACGTGACCCGCACCCCGCTGCCCCGGGTCTACGTCGACTACCCCGACGCCCGGGTCCGCCAGTGGTACTTCGCCACGGCGAACAACTGCCTGGTCGAGATCGACGGCTCCTCACGGCGGGTGTGGCTGCCCACCTACGGCCACGGTCCCTGGGCCGCCCTGGCCGCCACCGACGAGGCCAACCGGGGGATCTGGGAGGGCCTGGGCTTCGAAGTCGTCCAGCTGGGCGACTTCCACCCGTTCGCCCAGAACCTGGGCGCCCTGCACTGCGTCAAGAAGTACCTGGCCCGTCGCTGAGGCGGGCCAGACCAGGGCGCCTGGGTAGGGTTCACCGTCGTCCTCTTCATCGTGCGCCATGGCCAGACGGCCGCCAATGCCGAGGGCCTGATCCTCGGCCGGGCCGACCCGCCGTTGACCGAGCTGGGGCAGCGCCAAGCCGCCGCGCTGGCCCAGGCGCTGCCCCGGCCGGGGCGCGTCGTCTCCAGCCCCTTGCGGCGGGCACAGCAGACCGCCGCCGCCTTCGGCGTCCCCGTGGACACCGACGAGCGGTGGATCGAGCTCGACTACGGGGAGCTGGACGGCGCGCCGGCCGCGTCGATCGGCCAGGAGCTCTGGGACCGGTGGCGGGCCGACCCGCACTTCGCTCCTCCCGGTGGCGAGTCGCTGACCGCCCTCGGCGCCCGGGTGCGAGAGAGCTGCGAGGAGCTGGCTCGTGAGGCGGCGGAACGAGATGTGCTCGTCGTCACCCACGTGTCCCCGATCAAGGCGGCCGTGGCCTGGGTGCTGGGCGTCGGGGAGGACGTGGCCTGGCGGCTGTTCGTGGAGGACGCCGCGGTGTGCCGGATCGCGATCGGCCCGTCCGGCCCGTTGCTCACCGCCTTCAACCAGCAGCACCCACCGCCCTGACGATGGCGAAGAACCGGTCGGCGCTCTGCTCCCACGTGGGCAGCGACCGGCCCCGGGCCCGCGCCCCCTCCCGGAGCCGGG
This sequence comes from Acidimicrobiales bacterium, assembly GCA_050742435.1. GTDB lineage: Bacteria > Actinomycetota > Acidimicrobiia > Acidimicrobiales > AC-14 > CADCTB01. The sequence continues at coordinate 2,295 of JBOGIE010000023.1, forward strand.
CGCGCAGGGCGGCGTCGCCCGCCAGCCGCTCCAGGGCGGCGGCCAGCCCGGCCACGTCGCCCGGGGCGACCAGGATGCTCTCGCGCCCGTCCTCGGCCAGGTGGGGGAGGTTGCCTGCTCGCCAGCCCACCACCGGGCAGCCGAGGGCCAGCGCCTCGCCGTAGACCGTGCCGTAGGGCTCCCGCACGCTGGGCAGCACGAAGGCGTCGGCCGCGGCCATGAACGTGGCGACACGGCCACGGGGGAGCGGCCCGTGGACCACGACCCGGCCGGCGAGGTCGGCGGCGGACAAGCGGGAGTGGACCCGTGAGGAGTAGCGCCGGTCCACGTCGTCGCGCCCCACGAGGTGGAGGGTCGCCGCCTGGTCAGGCAGGCGGACAAAGGCCTCGAGGAGGTCGACGATGCCCTTGCGCTCCACCCAGTTGCCGACGGCGAGGAACGCCACACCCCGGCCCTCGCGCAGGTCGGGCCGCGCTTCCTCGGGAGCGGCGAGGTCGGAGCCAGGGGGGACGACGTCCAGGCGGGCCCGGTCGACGCCGCCGGCGACCATCTCCTCTCCCAGGGCCTCACTGGCGGCGACGACTCGGGTGGCACGGGTGTAGACGAGCCGGTCGAGGGACGCCTGGACGCGGGCCCGGAGAGGACCGTGGTCGATCCCCCCGAACGTCTGGTGGACGACGGCGACCATGGGCGGCCCCGACCGGCGCCGGGCCAGCACGGGGGCGACGAAGGCGGCGGCGATGCTGTCGATGAGGAGCACCTGAGCCGGCGCGGCCTGGCCCAGCACCCGGGGCGCCCACAGGGCAGGCAGCGGGAAGGGGAGGTCCGGGAAGGAGACGAACGACAGGTCGACGTCGTGCGCCGGGGCGGCGTCGGCCATGCGCCGGTGGTAGAGGTAGCCGCCGGTCAGCTGTGAGGGCGAGCCGAGGGTCACGAGGGAGACTGCCAGCATGCGGGTCGTCCACGTCGCCCCCACCGCCTTCGGGACCGAGGGCATCTACGGGGGTGGCGAACGGTATCCCCTGGAGCTGGCCCGGGCCATCGCCGCCCACGTGGACTGCACGTTGCTGACCTTCGGTCGACAGGCGGGACAGGCCGAGGAGGGAGGCGTACGGGTCGACGTCCTTCCCGCCCGCGGTCACCTGCGTCGTCACCCGGCCCACCCGCTGGCGCCGGGCCTGCCCCGGGCCCTGGCCGGCTACGACGTCGTCCACGCCCACCAGGTCTGGGCCACACCGTCACGCGTCGCCGCCGTGACCGCCCGCTTCCGGGGCCAACCGGTGGCGGTGACCGACCACGGGCTGCTCGGGCCCCGGGCCCTGCCGTCCTCCGCCGGCCGCCTCGTCCACCGCTTCCTGACCGTGTCCCGGTACTCGGCCGAGGTGCTCGGTGTCCCACCCGAACGGACGGCGGTGATCTACGGCGGGGTCGACACCCGCCGCTTCAACCCCGCCCCCAGTCACTCGTCGCGCTCGGGCCTCCTCTTCGTCGGCCGGTTGACGCCCCACAAGGGGGTCGACCGGCTCCTGCGCGCCCTACCACCTGGCGCCACACTCAGCGTCGTGGGCACCGCGGGCCACGATCTCCGTCCCCCGGACTCGGGGTACGCGACCTGGCTGCGCCGGCTGGCCGCAGAGGACGGGCGGGAGGTGCGGTTCCTCGGCGCGGTCAGCGACGCCGACCTGCTCGACCTCTACCGGAACACCGCGGTGATGGTGCTCCCCTCGGTCGAGGAGACGTGTTACGGCAAGCGGGTCGCCATCTCCGAGCTGCTCGGCCTCAGCGTGCTGGAGGCCATGGCCTGCGGGGCGCCGGTGGTGGCCAGCCGGCTGGGGGGTCTGCGGGAAGTGGTGAGGCACGGCGAGACGGGGTTCCTGGTCGAGCCGGGCGCCGTGGACGACCTCCGGCGTCGCCTCGAGGAGCTGCTCGGCGACCCTGCGCTGGTGGCCCGGCTGGGGGACAACGGCCACCAGCTGGCCGTCGAGCAGTTCACGTGGGACGCCTGCGCCCGTCGCTGCCTGGAGGCCTACCAGGGCATGGTTCAGACCGGCGCCTGATAGCCCCCGAAGGCCACCGGCGATTCCCACACCCGGACGGTCAGCACCTCTCCGCCCGCGGCGCGCACCGCGCCGGCCAGCCGGTCGTGGGCCCACCGGGAGAAGACCTCCACCGTGACCGCCTCGACGCCCTCCGGCCGGATCTTCTCGAGGTCGGCGTCCCGGACCTCGTCGGCCAGCGACTCCAGGGCGGCATCGAGGATGTCGAGGTCGCACACCATGGCCCGCTCGTCGAGCTGGGCCCGCTCGACCACCACCTCGACCCGGTAGTCGTGGGCGTGCAGGCTGCCCTCGGGCTCCGGCGCCCCGGGCATCACGTGCCGCGCCCGCACTTCGACGGCCGTTCCCACCTGGTGCATGCCCGCTATCTCGTCTCTCGGGTTGCGGGGCCCGGCTCGTCGTACGAGAGGGCGGCGTGCAGGATGCCCTCGTCGCCCCTGTCGAGGGCGGCGAAGACGTCCGGCGCGTCCTCGAACGCGAAGGTATGGGTGGCCAGGGAGGCCAGGGGAAGCTGGGGCAGGAGGGCCTGGACCGTCGAGCGACGCCGTTCCCGCGTCCAGCGAGAGCTCAGCCCGGCCGAGATCGTCGTGACCTGCGTGCTGCGGATGGTCAGCCGGCGGCGGTGGAAGCTCCCACCCAACGGCAGCGTCGCCTCCTTCTTCCCGTACCAGGACGCGACCAGGACCTCGCCTTCGTGGCCCAGGAGGTCGAGGGCCTGGCGGAGCGCCTCGGGGTTCCCGGTGACTTCGACGACGAGCGACACGGGGCCCTCGAGGTCGTCAGGGTCGGCCGCCCGCAGACCAACCGACTCGGCGGCATCGCGCCGCCATGGCCGAGGGTCCACGGCCGTGACCCGCGCCCCTGCCCGTTCCAGGAGGACGGCGGTCAGCAGGCCGACCACGCCCATGCCCATGACGAAGACCGGTTCCTCGAGCACCGCGCCGGCGTCGAGGACCACCTGCAGCGCGGTCTCGACCAGCGGGAAAAGGGTGGCCTGGCGGGGGTCGACGTCGCCCAGAGGAACGAGTTCCCCTGTGGCGGCCACGAACCGGTCCTGGTGCGGCCGGAAGGCAAAGACCAACGTCCCGGGCGGGAACCCGTCGCCGTCCTCGACGACGCCGACGCAGCTGTAGCCGTAGGAGAAGGGGTAGGCGAAGGTGCCCTGCAACCCCTCCAGCGACTCGTCGAGGGGGAGCGAGGGATCGAGCTCGCCGCGGTAGGCGAGCAGTTCGGTGCCGGTGCTGATCCCGGAGTACATCGTCCGGACCAGGGTTTGCCCCGGACCGATGTCGGGCAGGTCGACCGGGGTGAGCCCCACCCGGCGGGGCGCCAGGAAGGACACGGCATGGGCCTTCATCCGGGGACACGTCCGAGCATCCGTCCTCACCCTAACGGCAGCCCGGTCGAGCCAGACTCCTTCCCCCGACTGGTGGCCCGGGTCCGGCTGCCCACGTCGATGGGCACCTTCGACGTGCACGCCTTCGAGTGCCGCTCCGGGTTCGTGTACCTGGCGCTGGTGCAGGGCGACGTGGCCGGCCGGTCCGGCGTGCTGACCCGCCTCCACTCGGAGTGCCTCACGGGGGACGCCCTCGGGTCCCTCCGCTGCGACTGCGGCGTCCAACTCCGGCTGGCCCTGCGGGCCATCGCCGCCGAGGAGTGCGGGGTGGTCGTCTACGCCACCGGGCACGAAGGCCGGGGCATCGGCCTGGTCGAGAAGCTGCTGGCCTACGTGGAGCAGGACAACGGCGCCGACACGCTCGAGGCCAACCTGCGGCTCGGCCACGCGGTGGATGCCCGCGACTACAGCGATGCCGCCGCCGTGCTGATGGCCCTCGGCCTGCGCAGCGTCCGGCTGCTCACGAACAACCCGGCCAAGGTCGAGGGCCTCCACGCCGCGGGGCTGGCCGTCGAGAGCATCTCGCCCAGCGCCACCGCGGCCCATGCCCGCAACCTGGGGTACCTGCGGACCAAGGAGCGGGCGCTCGGGCACCTCCAGCCCACCGGTGTCGCGGTGGGAGGCGACGTCGTTCAGGCCGTCGATGCCACCCAGCTGCTCGGGACGGTCACGCCCCGGGCCGACCGTCCGTACGTCGTCCTCAAGTACGCCCAGACGCTGGACGGCCGGATCGCCACGTCGAGCGGAGACGCCCGGTGGATCAGCGGGGAGGCCGAGCGGCGCATCTCGCACACCTTGCGGGCCGGGTGTGACGCGGTTCTCGTGGGGATCGGCACCGTCCTGGCCGACGACCCCCAGCTCACCGTGCGCATGGTCCCCGGGGCGTCGCCGATCCGGGTGGTGCTCGACTCCACCCTCCGGGTGCCTCCGGACGCCAAGGTGCTCGAGCCGGACGCACCCACGATCATCGTGACCACCGCCCGGTCGAGTGCCTCGTACCGGCGCAGCCTGGAAGAGCGCCATGTGCAGGTCCGCGTGGTCCCAGAGGGCCCGGGCGGGGTGGCGCTGGAGCCGGCGTTGGCCACCCTCCGCAGCGAGGGAATTTCCTCGGTGCTCGTGGAGGGCGGGGCGCGCGTCATCACCTCGTTGTTGTCCGGGGGTTTCGCCGACCGGATCGTCGTGGGGGTGGCCCCGAAGATCATCGGTCAGGGCACCGAGGCCGTCGGCCCCCTCGGCGTGGCTCGGGTCACGGACGGGATCCGCCTGAGCAACCGGTGCGTCCACATGATGGCCGACGACATCCTGCTGGCCTGGGACGTGGAACCGCCGCTCACGGCCTGAGGGCGACGCGTCGCTCCAGCTCGTCCAGCCGGCCGGCGGGGGCGAACAGGTAGTTGTGGTTCTCGTCGTCGTCGGTGCCGCCGGTGATGTCGTCGCAGGGCCGCACACCCGCCGACCCGAGGCGGAAGAAGCGGTAGTCGTGCCCGGCGAGGGCGGCGGCCACCGCTGCCCCCAGGCCGCTGCGGCCCAGGACTTCGGCCAGGACGAACGGTCGATGCTGCTCGAGGGTCACCGCGGCCCCCCTGAGCACGGCGTCCTCGCTGCCCTCGGCGTCGATCTTGATGACGTCAACCGCTTTGAGCCCGGCCGTCGCCACCAGGGCGTCGACCGTCGTGCACTCCACCGTCTCGCCCGAGGCGGCGGTGTCGGGCCAGCCGGTCAGCAGTGAGGCCATCACCGGGACCGGCTCGCCGGCGGGGACGTGCAGCGTCGCCGGGCCGGCGCGGTCGGAGCAGGCGACGCGGTGGCAGGTCACGTTGCTCACCCCGTTCAGGGCGACGTTGGACTCGAGGAGCGCGAAGACCCGCGCCACCGGCTCGACGGCATGGACCGTCACCGTCGGGTCACGCCGGGCGGCGAGCAGTGAGAACAGGCCGCTGTTGGCCCCAATGTCGACGACGGTGGACCCGGGCGTGATGAGCCGTAGGAACGTGCGGATGGTCGTCGGCTCCCACCCGTCCACGCCCTTCCAGAACAGCATCGAGGCCACGCGGTCGTTGCCGTCGTTGGCCATGAGCACGGGCGGGTGCTCGCCGGACGGGCGCACCTCGACCACGCCGAGGACCGGGACGTGCATGAGCGTGTCCTGGCTGAGGAACCTGGCCACCGGGCGGACCGCCCTGGTGACCCACCGGTTGACGATCGGACGGCGCAGGATCTGCGGCACGCGGACCCGCCTCCTCAGTCGTGGTCGGCAAACCTACTCCTGGCGCCCCAGAGCCTCAGCAGGGCCTCGTTGATCGGCGAGCCGGTGAACTGCACCTCGTGGCCGGCGCCGGCCACGACCGTGCGTGCCGCGCCGATCCGACCGGCCAGGTCGTCGCAGATGGCGTCGAAGCCGGCGCTGTGGCCCCCCGACACGACGAGCTTGGGGAAGGGCGCCTCGGCCAGCTCACGGAGCGGCAGGTCGGGGTACCAGAGCCGCCGGGCCCGGCGGACCACCGGCACCAGCGGCAGGGCGAGGGCGAGGAACTCCGGAGGGAACTCGTCGGGGTCGCTGCCCACCGCCTTGAGGAACCTGACGACCCACTCCTTATCCGGGAGGTCCCGGTCCCACAGGTCACGCACCTCGTCGACAAGTGCTCGCCCGGCCGGGGAGCTCTGACCCAGTGCGAACGCCCCCGGCTCCAGAACGGTCAGGGACAGGGTCGCCTCCGGACGGCGGGCGGCCGCGAACAGGACGCCGAGCCCGCCGTAGGAGTGGCCGACCAGGTGGGCGCCTTCGCCCATCAGCTCGGCGATGTCCTCGGCGTCACGCAGGAAGTCCTCACCGTCGGCGCCCGGGCTGCGCCCATAGCCACGGCGGTCCGGGACGATCAGGCGGAAGCCGTCCTCTGCGAGGGGCCGCTGCGCCTCCCACTCCTCGGCGCCGGTGGCCAGTGAGCCGTGGACGAGCACCACCGGTGTGCCGTCGCCCCAGGTCTCCACGTAGAGGTCGCCGGTGGGCCCGGCCTTGGTTGCCGTGCCGGTCGTTGTCATGGTTCGGTCCTCCCGATGTCGGGGCCGCTCCTTCGCAGCCGTCACCCAGAAGGGCGGGAGGTCGGACCTTCCGACGGAAGGCGCGAACATCCGCACCGTCTCCATAACCCGTTCACATTCACGGCCCACCCTGTGCTCATCGACAGCGAAGGGACTAGGAGGAGCGACATGAACAGACGGGTGTGGACCGGGATCCTGGCCGGTGTCCTGGCGGCCACGGTGCTGCTGGGCGTGGCCGGCATCGCCTATCAGGCCGGTCAGAACCGCGAGGTCGTCACCCGGACGGTCGGCGACGGCGACGTCGTCCGGGTGGTCGGCGGCCACGGCGGTTGGGGGTACGGCCATGGCGGCGGGTTCTTCTTCTTTCCGCTGCTGCTGACCCTGCTGCTGGTGTTCCTGGCCGTGCGGGCCTTCCGCGGCGGCTGGGGGCCCCGCTACGGCTACGGCGGCGGTGGGTACGGCCGGTCCGGCCCGTGCGGGCCGGGGCCGGGTCCGGACGAGCGGTTCGACGAGGCGCACCGGCGGGCCCACGAGCGGACAGGGACCGGCCCCGCGGATGCCGGGGAGGCCTGAGCAGCGGGAAGATGGGGCCATGGCCCGGACGGTGCTCGTGGTCGAGGACGAGCCGAAGATCCGAGAGGTGGTGCGCGACTACCTGGTCGACGCCGGCTTCTCGGTGACCACGGCGGCCGACGGGCCAGCCGCCCTGGCCAGCGCCAGGGCGGTCGACCCGGATCTGGTCGTCCTCGACCTCGGCCTGCCCGGCCTGGACGGGATCGACGTGGCGCGGGAGCTGCACCGCCGCGCACCCGTGCCGATCATCATGCTCACCGCCCGGGGTGACGAGGTCGACCGGATCCTGGGCCTGGAGCTCGGGGCCGACGACTACCTGGTCAAGCCGTTCAGCCCTCGTGAGCTGGTGGCCCGGGTGCGGGCGGTCCTCCGCCGCAGCGCCGGCCCGGCCGAGGACGACGGCCGGCCGCTGCGGCTGGGCGACGTGGTCGTCGACCCGGCCCGGCGCCACGTCACCGTCGCCGGCCGCCCGGTCGAGCTCACCGCCACCGAGTTCGACCTCGTCGCCCACATGGCCCGCCAGCCGGGCCGGGTCTTCACCCGGGCCCAGCTGCTCGACGCCATCCACGGCGTGGCCGTCGAGTCCTACGACCGGGCCGTCGACGCCCACGTCAAGAACATCCGCCGCAAGCTGGAGCCGGAGCCGCACCGGCCGCGGTACCTCCTCACCGTCCACGGCGTCGGCTACCGGTTCGCCGAGCCGCCCCAGTGACCCGGCCGCCGCCGTGGTGGCCCCAGGGGGAGCAGTGGCCGGCCCACGGGCCGCCCTGGCACATGGGCCCACGCCGGTTCCGGCACCGCTTCCTGCTCGTGACCCTGGGCCTGCTCTTCGCCCTGGTCGGCATCGGATTCCTGATCGGGCTCAACGTGAAGGACGACGGCCGCCCCCAGCCGCCACCCCACACCGAACGCCGGAACGCCGGGCCATGGGGCGCGGCGTTCCTGCTGGGCTTCGTGCTGGTCGTCGGCGGCGTCGCCACCGCCCTGGCCTACCGCCGCATCAGCCGCCCGGTGGCCGACCTGCTGGGCGCCGCCGACAGGGTGAGCAAGGGCGACTACGAGGTCGACGTCCGCCCGGACGGCCCGGCCAGCCTTCGGGCCCTGACCACGACGTTCAACGAGATGGCGTCCCGGCTGGCCGTCACCGAGGAGCAGCGCCGGCGCTTCCTGGCCGAGGTCACCCACGAGCTGCGGACGCCCCTGGCCGTCCTCCAGAGCGGCATCGAGGCCCAGGTCGACGGCATCCACCCCCGCGACGACCGCCACCTGGCCTCGCTGCTCGAGGAGACGCAGATCCTCGGCCGGCTGATCGACGACCTCCACACCCTGGCCCTGGCCGACGCCGGCCGGCTCACGCTGCACTACGAGCCGGTCTCGCCCCGGGCCCTGGTGGAGGACGCGGTGGAGAGCCACGCCGCACTGGCCGAGCGCCGAGCCATCACGCTGAGTTCCTCCTTCGATCCCGGCCTCGCCGAGATCGAGGCCGACCCCGGCCGCGTCCGCCAGGTCCTGGCCAACCTGCTGTCGAACGCCGTGCGCCACACGCCCGCCGATGGGACGGTCAGGGTGCGGGTGGCCCCCGGGCTGGGCCCCGAACGAGTCCGGTTCTCGGTCACCGACTCCGGGCCGGGCATCCCGCCCGACCGCCTCGAGCACCTCTTCGAACGGACCACGCCCTCGGCCGACTCGCGGGGCAGCGGGCTCGGCCTCTCGATCGCCCGGGACCTGGTCCACGCCCACGGCGGCACGATCGAGGCCGGCAACGAGCCCGGCGGCGGGGCCACGGTCGCCTTCGAGATCCCCGTCGCCCGTCAGCCGTAACCCGTCCGCCGGGTCCGGGTCAGGCGGGAGGAGAGCCGGTCACCGCCCGGAAGGCGGCGTCCCAGTCGGCCGCGAAGCGCTCGATCGAGAAGCGCTCGCCGGCCGTCCGCCGGGCCTCCTCACCGAGGCGGCGGGCTTCCTCGGGGTGGGCGAGCAGGTCCCGCATATGGCCGATCAGCCGGTCGACGTCGGTGTCGATCCACCCCGACACGCCGTTCTGGACCACCGTCGGCATCTCCGTGGTGGCCAGGGCCACGACCGGCATGCCCAGCATCATGGCCTCGCACGCGGCCAGGCCCAGGCTGGTGTAGCGGATGGGATGGAAGAAGAACCGGTACCGGGCGACGAAGGCCGGGAGGTCGGGCGGGTCGACCTCGCCGATCCCGCCCGCCTTGTCCGAGAACATGCCGACCAGGTCGAGGGGGACCTCCTTGGCGACCCGCTCGAAGATGTCGAACCCCAGGCGGCGGCCTCGGCGGCGCAGGCCGTTCACCACCACGATCCCCCGGTCGAGCTCGCCCGTGTAGCGCACGTCCCCGGGGACGACCACCCCGTGCTCGATCACCCGCGTGGGCGTGCGGCCGCTGTCCCACATGAGGTCGTTGAAGTGGGTGACGTGGACGAGCAGGACGTCCGGGTCGTCGACCGGGTGGGGCGTGTCGGTGGGGGAGTGGCGGGGCGGGTCGTGCTCGACGTGGATGGCGGGCAGGTCGAGCTGGGCGGGGGAGAGGATCTCGTGGCGGTCGGTGAGCCAGTTGTCGTGGGACTGGGTGAGCACGCAGTCGAGCTCGAGCGCGGGCACGTTCTCGACCGCCACCTCGTGCACGTTGTCGGGCCAGGGGAACGTCTCGCCCCGCCCGCCGTACCCGGGCGGTCGCCCCGGCTTCACCGGCAGGAAGATCTCGTGGGGGACGTGGGACAGGTACCAGAGGTAGTTCCCGTGCACGTGCCACGTTAGGATCCGGAGCGGCGGCATCCGCCCATCCTGACCGCTCCCCGAACCGGTGCCGGCGACTCGTACACTCGCCCGGGATGGGTGCAGACGCGGCGAACCGGTGGCTGGCCGAGGGTCAGGACCGGAGCCGGACCTACGACCAGCGGTGGGAGGAGCTGGCGGCCAAGGGCGAGAACGTCCACGGCGAGGCCGACCTGGTCGAGGGGCTGGGCCCTCGGTCGGTGCTCGACGCAGGGTGCGGGACCGGGCGGGTGGCGATCGAGCTGGCCCGGCGCGGGCTGGACGTGGTCGGCGTGGACCTCGACCCGGCCATGCTCGAGGTGGCGCGGGCCAAGCAGCCCGACGTCCCCTGGGTCCACGGTGACCTGGCCGACGTGGACCTGGGACGCACGTTCGACGTGGTGGTGATGGCCGGGAACGTGATGATCTTCCTGGCGCCCGGCACCGAGGGCCGGGTGGTGGCCAACCTGGCCTGGCAGGTGGCGCCCGGCGGCTACCTCGTGGCCGGGTTCGCGCTCGAGCCGGGCCGGCTCGACCTACCGACCTATGACCGCCACGCCGAGGCCAGCGGACTGCAACTGACCCAACGGTGGGCGACCTGGGACGGACAGCCCTTCCAGGGCGGCCACTACGCGGTCTCCGTGCACCGGCGCCCGGCCGGCGGCGAAGGCGCCTAGCCGGCCGAGCCCCGCTTGGATTTCTCGGCCTTCTTCGCCTTCTTGGCCGACCGCTTCTCCTGCAGGGTCTTGCCCTGCTTCTTGTTGTTGCTCGACGGGAGCGACTTCTGGGCCATGCCCGAGACTACGCCTGGTCGCTCCCTTCTGCCTCGGCGTACCCTTCGGCCCAGTCGCCCTGGTCGACGTCCCAGTCGATCGAGTCGGGGCCGGCCATCTGCACGGTCATATGCGTCATGGGTGAGTCGGGGGCCGCACCGTGCCAGTGCCACTCGCCCGGGTGGGCGACCACCACGTCGCCCGGGACCACCGTGCGCCGGCCCGACCGGTCCCCGACGACCCCCTTCCCCGAGACCACCAGGAGCATCTGGCCGTGGCGGTGGGTGTGGGGACGGCTGCGCCCACCGGCGTCGAAGTGGACGGCGAACACCGCCGCCCCGTCCTCGGGGAACGGGTTCGGGAAGGGCTGGATCCGGGCGTCGCCCTGGAAGTGCTCGGGCCACTCGGCCGGCGGCTCGCCGGTGGTGTCGTCGACGTGCGAATAGTCCATGTGTGTTGACCTCCCGCGGTCAGTCTGGCGCGGGACAATGCCCCGATGGTCAGACGCACGCTCCTCGCCCTCGCCGTCCTCGCCGTGACCCTCGCCGCGCCCGCCTCACCCGCGGCGGCCGCCGTCCTCCCCGCCGGCTTCACCGACACCCTGGTGGCCGGCGTAGCCGGTCCCACCGCCCTGGCCTTCACCCCTGACGGGCGCATGCTGGTCACCACCCAGGGAGGGACGTTGCGGGTCGTCCGGAACGGGTCGCTCCTGCCCACCCCCGCCCTCGACCTCACCGCCCGCATCTGCTCCAACTCCGAGCGCGGCCTCCTGGGGGTGGCGGTCGACCCGTCCTTCACGTCCAACCGCTTCGTGTACCTCTACTACACCCACAACCTGTTCGGGGCGTGCGTCAACCGGGTGTCGAGGTGGGTGTTGAGCGACGCCAACACGGTGTCGACCGAGGTGGTCCTGGTCGACCGCATCCACTCCACCGCCGGCAACCACAACGGTGGCGACCTCAACTTCGGCAAGGACGGCCACCTGTACGTCAGCGTGGGCGACGGAGGCTGCGACTATGCCAGCCCCTCGAACTGCGCCGGGGCCAACGACGCGGCCCGCGACCGCCACGTCCTGCTCGGCAAGATCCTGCGCATCACCCGGGAGCCCGGCGTCCTGCCCCCGGACAACCCGTTCCTGGGCGCCAACTCCGGGCCCTGCGCCACCACCGGCAGCACCACCGCCGGCAACTGGTGCCGGGAGACCTACGCGTGGGGGCTGCGCAACCCGTTCCGCGTCGCCTTCGACCCCAACGCCGCCGGCACCCGCTTCTACATCAACGACGTGGGCCAGAACGCCTGGGAGGAGATCGACCAGGGAACGGCCGGGGCGGACTACGGGTGGAACGTCCGGGAGGGCCACTGCGCCACCGGGTCGACGACCAACTGCGGCCCGCCGCCCGCGGGGATGACCAACCCGATCTTCGCCTACGGCCGGGCCGACGGCTGCCGGTCGATCACCGGCGGGGCGTTCGTGCCCAACGGCGTCTGGCCGTCGCTGTTCGACGGGCGGTACCTGTTCGCCGACTTCGGCTGCGGCAAAATCTTCCGGCTCGACCCCGACGGGTCAGGCGGGTTCACCCGCACCGACTTCGTCACCGATCTGGGCGGCAGCAGCGCCGTCCACCTGCGGTTCGGGCCCTGGAACGGCACCCAGGCGCTCTACTACACCACCTACCGGGACGGCGGGCAGGTGCGGCGCATCTCCCATTCCGCCCCGCCGGTGATCGCCGGGTCCACCTGGTACAGCAACGGCACCCGGGTGGCGACGGGCCCGGCGGGCACGGTCGTGAGGGCCTACGCGGTGGGCGCCATCCAGGACGTGCCCTACCGCCTGGTGCTGGGGACAGCCGGCTGCGCCGACATCGTGGCCGTGCTCAACCCGGCCGTCGTCTTCGCCTCGACCAACGGGATCCTCGGGCGGGTGCAGGGCACCATCCCGTCCGGCCTCGCCCCCGGGGCCTACACCGTGTGCTTCCGCAACGAGAGCCCACCGCTGACCGCCACGGGTGTGGCCACGTTCCAGCTGACATAGTCCGACGATGGATCCGACCATCCGGCGACTGCCGTCCGGCGCGCCGTGGGAGCCCGTGATCGGCTACAGCCGGGTCGTCGTGGCCGGCCCGCTCGTCTTCGTGGCCGGCACCACGGCCACCGTGGACGGCCAGGTGGTCGGCCGCGGCGACGCCTACGCCCAGACGCTCCAGGCCTTTCGCAACGTGGAAGCCGCTCTCGCCTCGGCCGGGGCCGGCCTGGGCGACGTGGTCCAGACCCAGATGTTCGTGACCGACATCAGCCGCTGGGAGGAGGTGGGTCGGGCCCACCGGGAGCTGTTCGGCGACGTCATGCCGGTCACCGCCATGGTCGGCGTGGCCGCCCTCATCGACCCCGACATGCTGGTCGAGGTCCAGGCCGTGGCCTACAAGGCCGGCCCCGGCTGAGGTGCCCACCGCCCGGGTCACCCTGCCGCCCGCGGTCGTCGCCGAGGTCGCACCCACCTGGCAGGAGCTGCGGGACGAGCTGGGGCTCCACGACCAGTTCTCACCCGAGGTGGTGGCCGAGGCGGCCGAGGCGGCGCGGTCGCCCCGGATGCCCGACCTCGACCGCACCGGTCTCGAGCTCTTCACCGTCGACCCCGAGGGCAGCCGCGACCTCGACCAGGCGCTGGGCATCGAGCGGCGCCCCGGCGGCGGCTACCGGGTGCACTACGCCATCGCCGACGTGGCCGCATTCGTCGGGCCGGGAGGGGCGGTCGACGCCGAGGCCCACCGGCGGGGCGTCACCCTCTACGCCCCCGACCGCAACGTCCCCCTGCACCCCGAGGTCCTGAGCACCGGTGCGGCCAGCCTCCTGCCCGGCGAGGAGCGACCCGCGCTGCTGTGGTCGATGGACCTCGACGGCGACGGCCGGCTGGTCTCCGCCGACGTCCGGCGGGCCCGGGTACGGTCAAGGCGGAGGATGGCCTATCCCCAGGTCCAAGGCCTGCTCGACACCGGTGACGGGGACGACGGCCTGAGCCTCTTGCGGGAGGTCGGGCGGCTGCGCCAGGCCCGGGCCGCCGCTCGGGGCGCCGTCCACCTGCCCACGCCGGAGCAGGAGGTAATCGACGGGCCCGACGGCCGGCCCTGCCTGGTGTTCCGGGCCCCGCTGCCGAGCGAGTCCTGGAACGCCGAGATCAGCCTCCTCACCGGGATGGCCGCCGCCCGGCTCATGCTCGACGGCGGGGTCGGCCTCCTTCGCACCCTGCCGCCACCCGACCCCCGGGAGGTGGCCTCCCTCCGCCGCAGCGCTCTGGCCCTGGGGCTGCCCTGGCCGGACGGCAGGTCGTACGCCGAGGTGATCTCCGCCCTCGACCCCGACGTCCCCGAGGCGGCCGCCCTCCTGACCTTCGCCGCCCGGCTGCTGCGGGGGGCCGGCTACACCGCCTTTGACGGCGCCCGGCCCGAGCAGCCGAACCACAGCGCGGTGGCCGCCCCCTACGCCCACTGCACCGCACCCCTGCGGCGCATGGCCGACCGCCACGTGGGCGAGGTCTGCGTCGCCCTGGCCGCGGGCGAGGAGGTACCGGCCTGGGCCAGGGAGGCCCTGCCCAGCCTGCCCGACGAGATGGCCGGCGCCACCCGCCGGGCCCAGGAGCTGGAGCGGGCGGTGGTCGACCTGGCCGAGGCCGTGGTCCTGACCCCCAGGGTGGGGGAGGTGTTCGACGCCGTGGTGGTCGAGAGCGGGGAGAAGCGGGGGGTGGTCCAGCTGCGGGACCCTGCCGTCCGGGCCCGGTGCGAGGGGCCCGACCTCCCGCTCGGCCAGGAGCTGCGGGTGCGCCTGGCGGCGGCGGACCCGGCCGCCCGGAAGGTCATCTTTCAGCCCGCCTGACGCCTATTCCCGGGCCGGCGTGGGCACACTGGTCTGATATGGCTGGACGAAACGGCGACAACGGCGTCACGGTGGTCATGCCCCGGCCTTCCAAGCTGCGGGCCCTCGGGGTCGTCGCCCTCCTGGGACTGGCGCTGATGCTCGGGGCCGGGCGGCTGGGCGACTTCCTGCCGTCCCTGCCCAACCCCTTCGGCTCCGAGACCGTCGACCGCACGTCGCCCGCCCTGCTCCAGTCCCTGAACGACCTGAGCGACTACCACGCGGCCAGCGGTGAGTTCCAGGTCATCGTCGACACCGAGAAGGACACCCGCTTCGTCCCCGCCTTCATCCGGGGCGAGCGGACGGTGTACGTGGCCGGGGGCTCGGTCGACGCGGTGGTCGACTTCTCCCAGCTCGACGAGCGGTCCATCCAGGTCTCACCTGACCGCACCTCGGTCAGCGTCGTGCTGCCCGCGCCCACCCTCGCCGAACCCACGGTCGACGCCGACGAGAGCCGGGTGGTGAGCCGCGACCGGGGCGTCCTCGACCGGATCGGCTCGGCCTTCTCCGACAACCCCACG
Organism: Acidimicrobiales bacterium; assembly: GCA_050742435.1. Lineage (GTDB taxonomy): Bacteria > Actinomycetota > Acidimicrobiia > Acidimicrobiales > AC-14 > CADCTB01. Next base: position 17,336 of record JBOGIE010000023.1, read on the forward strand.
AGCGAGCGCCCGCTGATCCTGGCCGCCGAGGAGAAGATGCGGGCGGCCGCCAACGGCAGCGACCTGCGCAAGCGGGCCGAGGACAACACCCGGCGCATGCTCGAGGGCATGCTGGGCGCCCTCGGCTACACGAGCGTCAACGTGACGTTCAGCCCGACCCCCGTCTGATCGCCCGGACGGTCTCGATGTCGTCGGCCTCGGCCGGGGACTTGTCGGGCCGGTACCGGCGCACCCGGGCGAAGCGCAGGGACACGCCGCCGGGGTAGCGGTCCGACGTCAGCACCCCGTCGAGAGCGACCTCCACCACCAGCTCCGGGCGCACGAGGACGACGATGCCCTGCCGCGACTCCTCCAGCTCCAGCAGCCGCTCGGTCTGCCACGCCAGCAGGGCGTCGGTCAGTCCCTTGAACGTCTTGCCCACCATGAGGAAGCCGCCGTCCGGCCCCCGGGCGCCCAGGTGCAGGTTGGACAGCCAGCCCCGCCGGCGCCCGTGGCCCCACTCGGCCCCGAGCACGACCAGGTCGAGCGTCTGGACCGGCTTGACCTTGCGCCACGCCGACCCCCGCCGCCCGGCCTCGTAGCGCGACGACGCCCCCTTGACCATCACCCCCTCGTGGCCGGCTCGCAGGGCCCCGGCGGCGAACTCGGCGGCGGCCTCGGGGTCGTCGGTCACCAGTGACGGCACCTGGAACGGCCCGGCCACCTCGGCCAGCAGCCGGCTGCGCTCCAGCAGGGGCTGGTCGAGGAGGT
>JBOGIE010000024.1:0-17926 GCA_050742435.1 Acidimicrobiales bacterium
CCCTGGCTGCGCTCGACCAGGTCCGAGGCCCGGGCGCAGAACGCCTGCTCGTCGAAGTCCTCCAGCGGCCGGCCCAGGGTGACCGCGGACTCGGCCGCCCCCTTGCCGTTCCCGTCGCTGATGGCCAGGAGCAGCCGGATGAGCTGCTTGCGCATGACGCCCGGCACCCGGGCGACCTGGCCCAGGTCGACCAGGGCCAGCCGGTTGTCCTCGGTGAGCAGCACGTTGCCCGGGTGGGGGTCGGCGTGGAAGAAGCCCTCGACCAGGATCTGGTCGAGGTAGGCCTGGAAGAGCTGCTCGGCCAGCTCCCGCCCCTCCAGCTCCATCCTGGCCAGGGGCCCGATGTCGGTGATCTTGCGACCGGGCAGGTAGTCCATGGTGAGGACGGTGGACGTGGTGTAGTCGTCGATCGGCTCGGGGACGATCAGCCGGTCGTACCGGGACACGATGCCGCCCAGGTGGCTCAGGTTGGCCGCCTCCTTGCGGTAGTCGAGCTCGCCGTTCAGCGACCGCCGGAACTGCTCGAGCAGCTCGCCGAACCCGTACTTGCGGCCGGCCTCGGAGTGCTTGTCGGCGAACTCGGCCAGCTCGGCCAGCACCTCCATGTCCTCGGCGATGCGCTCCTTGATCCCCGGGCGCTGGACCTTGACCACCACCGGCCGGCCGTCCCGCAGCGTGGCCCGGTGGACCTGGCCCAGCGAGGCGGAGGCCAGGGGGCTGGCCTCGAACGAGGAGAAGGCCCGGGACAGCCGGACCCCCAGCTCCTCGGTGACGATGCGCTCGACCTCGGCGAAGCTGAACGGCTCCACCGAGTCCTGCAGCCGGCTCAGGGCCCGCGCGTAGGGGGGCGGGATGAGGTCGGACCGGGTCGACAGCAGCTGGGCCAGCTTGATGTACGTGGGGCCCATCCGTTCCAGGTCGTCGGTGAGCTCCTCGGCCTTGGGCGGGACGTCGCCGGCGTCGCTGTAGTCGGCCACGTCGTCCAGCCCAGCTTCCTTGACCAGGTCGGACCGGCCGTACTTCACCAGCAGGCGGGCGATGTCCTTGTAGCGGGCGGCGTGTTGGGGGCGGAGGGACACAGACATGGGTGATGTGGCTGTACCCACCGCACCCGTGCCGGAACATCGGTCAGACCAGCTGGCGGGCCTCGGCGTAGTGGCAGGCGGACGGGTGGCCCTCGCCCCGGTCGATCAGGGCGGGCGGCTCGTCGATGCAGAGCCGGCGCTCCTGCTCCGACAGCTCGTTGGCGAACTTCGGGCACCGGGTCCGGAAGCGGCAGCCGCTGGGCGGGTCGATGGGGCTGGGGACGTCGCCCGAGACCAGGATGCGGCGCCGGGCCCGCTCCCGGTTCGGGTCGGGGACCGGGACGGCCGAGATGAGGGCCTGGGTGTAGGGGTGGGACGTCCGTTCGAACAGCTCGTCGGTGGGCGCCGTCTCCACGATCGTGCCCAGGTACATGACCGCCACCCGGTCGGCGATGTGGCGCACCACGCTGAGGTCGTGGGCGATGAACAGGTAGGTGAGGTGGAGCTGGTCCTGGAGGTCCTCGAGCAGGTTGACCACCTGGGCCCGGATGGAGACGTCGAGGGCGGAGACCGGCTCGTCGCACACGATCAGCTTGGGATTGAGGGCCAGGGCCCGGGCGATGCCCACCCGCTGGCGCTGCCCCCCCGAGAACTCGTGGGGGTACCGGTTGGCGTGCTCGGGCAGCAGCCCGACCATCTCCAGCAGCTCGTCGACCTTGCCGTCCTCGTCGAGCCCGTGGATGGCGAAGGGCTCGCGCAGGATGCCGCGGACGGTCATGCGCGGGTTGAGGCTGGCGAACGGGTCCTGGAAGATCATCTGCATCTCCCGCCGCAGACCCCGTAGGCGGCGGGCGTTGGCCCCGGTGATGTCCTCGCCCTCGAACGTCACCGTGCCCGAGGTGGGCTCGATGAGCCGGAGGATGCAGCGGGCGGTCGTCGACTTGCCGCAGCCGGACTCGCCGACGAGGGCGAACGTGCCGCCCTGGTCAAGGGTGAAGGAGATCCCGTCGACCGCCCTCACCGACCCCACGCTGTGCTTGAACACGATCCCCGACTTGATCGGGTAGTGCTTGACCAGGTCGGTCACCTGGACCAGTGCGCTCACCGCACGGCTCCGGCGTGCTCGCTCACGATGCCGCGGGGCTCTGCTCGAGGGCGACCTGGTCGCTGTGGTGGCAGGCGGCCAGGTGGTCGGGGCCGTCCTTGGGCTCGAGGGGCGGCATCTCCTGGCGGCAGATGTCGGTCGCGAACGGGCACCGGGGGTGGAACGGGCAGCCGGGCGGGACGCGGATGAGGCTGGGCGGCTGGCCGATGATGGGGCGCAGCCGCTCGGTCCGGCGGTGGTCGAGCCGGGCCAGGCTGCTGAGCAGGCCCAGGGTGTAGGGGTGGCGGGGACGGTAGTAGACGTCGTCGATCGTCCCCACCTCGGCCGCCTTGCCCGCGTACATGACCAGCACCCGGTCGGCGTGCCCGGCCACCAGTCCGAGGTCGTGGGTGATGAGGACGATGGCCGTGCCGCGGTCCTCCTGCAGGCGGATCAGCAGGTCCATGATTTGGGCCTGGACGGTGACATCGAGGGCGGTGGTGGGCTCGTCGGCCAGCAGCACCAGCGGGTCGAGGGCCAGGGCCATGGCGATCATGGCCCGCTGGCGCATGCCGCCCGAGAACTGGTGCGGGTACTCCCGCGCCCGCTGGCGGGGGTTGGGGATGCCGACCTCGGCCAGCAGGTCGACGGCCCGGGCCCGGGCCGCCAGCCGGCCGATCTTCTCGTGGGCCTGGATGACCTCGGCGATCTGGTGACCGACCCGGAAGACGGGGTTCAGGGCGGTGAGCGGGTCCTGGAAGATCATCGAGATCTCCTTGCCCCGGATCTGGCGCCGCTCCCTCTCGCCGGCGGCCAGCAGGTCGCGCCCCTTGAACAGGATCCGCCCCGACTCGTAGCGCCCGGGGGGCACGGGCACCAGGCCCATCACGGCCAGGGCCGACACCGACTTGCCCGAGCCCGACTCCCCGACGATGCCCAGGGTCTCCCCGTGGGCGACCGACCAGCTCACGCCGTCGACCGCCTTGACCACCCCGGCGTCGGTGTGGAAGTGGACGCGCAGGTCCTCGACGGAAAGAAGGGCGTCCGTCAACGCAGCCGCGGGTCGAGTGCGTCGCGGAGCCCGTCGCCCACGAAGACGAAGCCGAGGACGGTGAAGACCACGGCCATGCTCGGGAAGAACCAGAGGTAGTCCTTGAACCCGAAGAACTTCTGCCCCGAGGAGATCATGTTCCCCCAGTCGGGCACGTCGGGCGGGACTCCCACCCCGAGGTAGCTGAGCGACGCTTCGGCCACGATAGCGGTGGCCACGCTGACCATGGCGTAGACGAGGACGGGGGCCATGCTGTTGGGCAGGACGTGGCGGGTGACGATCCGCCACTTGCTGGCCCCCAGCGACCGGGCCGCCTCCACGTACTCGCTCTCCCGGATGGACAGGATGGAGCTGCGCAGGAGGCGGGCGACCGTGGCCCAGCTGAACAGGCCCAGGGCCAGGATGACCGGCGTGATCCCCCGCCCGACCACGAGGATGATCACCACCGCCCCGATGATGAGCGGGAAGGCGAAGAAGATGTCGGCGATGCGCATGATCAGGGCGTCGTAGGCCCGGCCGAGGTAGCCGGCGACCGACCCGAGGACCACGCCGATGGTCACGGCCAGGAGGATCGATGCCAGACCCACGCTGACCGCGATCCGGCTGCCGTGGACCACCCGGCTGAACTGGTCGCGGCCCAGCTCGTCGGTGCCGAACCAGTGCTCGGCGGACGGGCTCTGCAGGGTGTTGGTGAGGTCCTGGGCCCGGGGCGGGTGGGTGGCGACCAGGGGGGCGAAGACCGCGGTCAGGAAGACGATGGTCACCATGACCAGCCCGAGCAGGGCCAGCTTGTTGCGGAGGAAGCGGCGGCGGACGTTGCCGAACTGGGTCTGGCGGGTGATCCCGCCGTAGGCCGCGGCCTGGGTCTCGACCCCGGCGAACCCCCCGGCGTCGGCCTCGATCGTGACCTCGCCGGCAGGTGCGGCGGGCGTGGCCTGGTCGGTCATGGGCGGCTCACTCCAGCCGGATCCGGGGGTCGAGGAAGGCGTAGGCCACGTCGACGATCAGGTTGACCAGGACGAACACGGCCACGCCGTAGGTCACCACGCCCAGCACGATGGGGTTGTCCTGGGACTGGATGGCGCCGACCAGGGCCAGGCCGATGCCGTTCCAGTTGAAGACCGTCTCGGTGATGAGCGCCCCGCCCAGCAGGGTGCCGAACGAGATGCCCAGGAAGGTCAGGACCGGGATGATCGAGTTGCGCAGGGCGTGCTTGAAGATGACGACCCGCTTGGACAGGCCCTTGGCGTAGGCGGTGCGGATGTAGTCGGCGCGCATGACCTCGGACATGGTGCCCCGCATCAGCCGGCTGACCAGCGCGGTGTCCACCGCGGCCAGGGTGAGGGCGGGGAGGATGATCGACCTGCCCACCCCGGCCGACTGGCCCTGCAACGGCAGCCATCCCAGGTTTATGGCGAAGACGTTCTGCAGGGCCAGGCCTATGACGAAGGTGGGCACGCCGATGGCAAGGGTGGTGGACAGTGTCACCAGGACGTCGAGGAACGAGTACCGGAAGACGGCGGCGATGATGCCCGCCAGGATCCCGATGCAGAGCTGCAGGCCGATGGCGGCCACGGCCAAGCGGGCGGTGTTGCCCAGCTTCTCCTTGAGGATGGTGTTCACCGAACGCCGGTAGACGTAGGACTCGCCCAGGTCGCCCTGGGCCAGCCGGCCCAGGTAGCTGACGTACTGCTGGGGGAGGGCCTTGTCCAGGCCGTACCGGCGTTCGAGCGCCGCCCGGGTGGACGGGTCGAGCTGACGACCCTCGCCCTGGACGGTGGCGATGGGGTCGCCCGGCACCACGAACAGGCAGACGAACAGGATGATGCTGGCGCCGAAGAGCACCAGCACCATCTGCAGGAGGCGCCGGACGACGAACTTTCCCATGTCGCGGTTACGACTTCTGGCTCACCGTCTCCAGCGTGGGCCGCTCGAAGAAGTCGAGGCCGAGGCCTGTCCACTTGCCGGAGTCGAACACCCGGTAGGCGGTCCGGTAGTAGGTGGGGGTGAGGGCCAGGTCACGGCCGATGGCGATGCGCTCGATCTCCTTGATGATCCGCTCCCGCTCGGCGTCGTTGCGCTGGCTCTTGCCCTCGGCGAGCAGGCGGTCGATCTCGGGGTTGGAGTACTTGCCGTCGTTGTCCTCGCTGGTGCTGCCCAGCAGCGGGGTGACGAACCCGTCGGGCGACGGGTAGTCGGTCGACCATGCCGCCCGGGCGATGTCGAAGTCGCCCCGATCGCGCTTCTGCAGGTGCTCGGAGAAGGGCACCCCGTCGAGCTCGACCACCAGCCCGAGGTTCCGCTCCAGCTGGTCCTTCCAGGCCTGGACCAGGGGCTCGTGGCCGCCGTCGTTGTTGTAGGCCAGCTTGATGCGGGTGCCCGGCGTGAGGCCCGAGCGGGCGGCCAGCTCCTTGGCCCGGTCCACGTTGTACCCGCACCAGTCGCCGCAGACGCCGGGCTCGTGGAACCGCCCGAACGGCGGGGTGATGAACGCGGTGGCCGGGGTGAGGAACCCCTGGTACACGCCCTGGTTGATGGCGCTGTCGTCGATGGCCAAGGCCATGGCCTTGCGGGCGTCGGGGTTGTTGAACGGAGCCCGGGCGTTGTTGGTGAGGATGTAGTTGATGCCCGGCTGCTCGCTCTTGATGAAGCTGCCCTGCGGCTGGTAGGTGGCCTGGGCCTGCTGGTTCAGCGTGGGCGGGATGCGGGCGAAGTCGACCTCACCGGCGGTGAAGGCCCGGTACTCGGCCTCCAGCCGGCCTTGGGCCGGGAAGATCACGAACTCGATCCCGTCCAGGTTGGGCTTGGTGCCGAAGTAGTTGTCGTTGCGGACCAGCGAGATCCGCTGGTTGTGCTCCCACTTGGTGCCGGGCTTGATCATGAACGGCCCGTTGCCGATGGGCGCCTCGTTGAACGTGGTGTTGTCGGTGGCGCCGGCCACCGACGGGACGGGGCTGGCGACGGGGTGCACGACCTGCTTGTCGAACTCGCAGTCACTCTTGTTGAGCCTCACCACGAGGGTGTAGGGGTCGGGCGCCGACAGGCCGGAGAAGGTCTGGGTCTGAGGCGGGTTGGCGTGGAGCGCCTCGTAGCCCTGCACGTCCTGCAGGTGGTACGAGACCTGGGAGGCGGCGGTGCCGATTGAGGCCCGGGTCCAGCCCCGGATGAAGGAGCTGGCGTCGACGTCCTCGCCGTTGGTGAACTTCGAGTTCCGGCGGAGGTTGAACGTCCACTCGGTGCACTCGCTGTTGGGCGTCCACCGCTCGGCGACGCCAGGGCGCATCCTCAGCTCGGGGTTGCCGTCGTAGGTCACCAGGCCGGTGAAGAGCCGGACGGTGACGTTGCTGCCCTCGGACTCACGGGCGTTGTAGGGGTCGATGGCCGCCGGCTCGCCGATCGGCACGCGGAACACGCCTCCGGGTCGTCCGCCACCGCCTCCGCCGGTCTGGCCGCCCGGCTGGGCGGTCGTTCCGCCGTCGTCATCAGATTCACCGCACGCCGCGGCGACCAGCGCCATGCACACGGCCGCGATGGTGAAGCGGGCCTTACGCCCTGTGCTTCGCACCCTTGGAACCTCCTCGGTCCGACGTTCCTGTTGAACCGGGGCGCAGCAGCGCACCAGTCCGATTCAGGACGCGGCACCGCTTCTTGGAGGCCCCGTCCGGAACCCAACTCAGTCTTTGCCCCCGCGGGTGGCGATTCAATCGCCAAGGGTGATTTTCGGCTGCGACGAGCGTCAGCCGTCGAGGCCCTGGCGGGCCCGGTGCTCGCCGAAGCGCTCGGCCGGCACCTGGCCGGAGGGCTCGGCGTCGTAGCTCCAGTCCGGCTGCTTCTCCCGGTGGCGCTCGTCCCACGACGCCCGGTCCTCGGCGATGTCGACCAGCTCGGCGATGAGCTCGGGCTCGACCGCCTCGGCCGTGCCATCGAGGTGGGCCCGCACCTCCTCCGGGAAGCGCTCGAGGAGGCTGGCCAGGACGGTCTGGTGCTGGGTGGCCAGGTAGCACCGGGCGCCGTCGATCACCGTGCCCACCCGCTTCTGGATGGTGGCCAGGTCGTGGTCGCCGGCGTCGGAGTGGCACACCTTGTCCATCAGCCCGGCCAGCTCCAGGCCGTCCTGCTTGCAGGGCGTGCACTGCCCGCAGGACTCCACAGCCAGGAAGCGGGACACGCCGGCCGCCACCGCGGCGAGGTCGACGGTGTCGTCCAGGACGATGAAGCCGGCCGAGCCAAGGCCGCTGCCGATGGCGGCCAGCCCCTCGTAGCTGACCGGCGTGTCCAGCAGCGAGCCGGGGATGAACCCCTGGGCCACACCCGGCAGCACCGCCTTCACCCGCCGCCCGGGTGCCAACCCGCCGCCCACCGCCTCGATCACCTCTCGCAGAGGCGTGCCCATGCGGACCTCGCCCACCCCGTGGCGCCGGGTGCTGCCGGTGATCGTGCAGACGATCGTGCCCGGTGACTCCTGCGTCCCCTCGGTGCGGAACCAGTCCGCTCCCCGGGCGATGATGCGGGGCACGTTGGCCAGGGTCTCGACGTTGTCGACCAGGGTGGGCGGGGCGACGGAGTCGTCGCCCGGACCGGCCATCTCCACCGGTGCCGACAGCCCGCTGCCCGACGCCGCGTTGACCTCCGACTCGACCACCTCGGTGACCCCCCTCCGGAACGGAGGGGCGAGCCGGGGGAAGGGGTAACGGCCGTCGATCGTCTCCAGCAGGGCGGTCTCCTCGCCGTAGAGGTACTCGTTGGGACCCTCGAACACGTCGAGCTCCAGGCCCTGGGTCCAGCCCGCGGCCGCCATCTCGTCCATGGCCGAGCGCAGCCGGGCCACCTCTTCGCCGAAGGACCGCTTCAAGCCGAAGATGACGCTGGCCGCGCCGACCGCCCGGGCGGCGATGAGCGCCCCCTCGACCACCTGGTAGGGGTTGTTGCGCAGGATCGTGCGGTCCTTGAACGTGCCCGGCTCGCCCTCGGCCCCGTTGACGACCACCGTGGTGGGGAGCAGCTCGGACTGGTTCTCGGCCACCGTCCGCCACTTGACCCCGGTGGGGAAGCCGGCCCCGCCCCGGCCTCGCAGCCCGGAGGCCTCGAGCTCGGCGATCAGGGCGGCCGGCTCCACCTTGCGGGCCGCCTCCAGCCCCTGCCCGCCGCCCCGTGCCAGGTACTCGTCGAGGTCGGCGATGGGGTGCGGGTACAGGACACGGTGCACGATGGTCATGTGCTGCAGTCTTGCCCGTTTGCGAGGGCCGGTTGAAGCGGTGGTGCCCGTCGTGCCGGCAGCCGTGGGCGGCGGCGCGGGCCGTGTGCCCCGAGTGCCTGGTGGACCTGGTCGACGACCTCGACGCCACCGTCCGGTGCCGGCACTGCGGTCGGGAGTGGCCGGCCACCATGGACTCCTGCCCGGTCTGCCTGGCCGAGCTGCGCCCCGACCCGGCCGTCGCGGCCGGCGCCCTGGGCGACATCCTGGCCGCCGGCGGGCACCTGTTCCGGCCCGACCACCTCCCCGCCTTCCGGGACGGGCCGTCCTGCTCGCTCGTCCGCCTCTCCGGCCGCGGCTCGATGGTCTTCCTGGGGGGCGACGGGCTGGTGGAGGCCGAGGTCGACGGCCCCGGCGGCCGGGCCGCCCCGCCGCTGACCTGCCGCGACGTCGACGGGAACGGGACGCTGCTCTTCCGGGTGCTGCGCTACGAGGCGGCCGAGCGAGCGGTGGTGGCCATGGATGCCGACGGGGCGCCCCTGGCCACGTACCTCCGGGCCGGCCGGGGCATCGACGTGCGGGACGAGACCAGCGCGCCGGTCGCCGGCCTGCGCCCGGCCCGAGGCAGGTTCGAGCTGGTGGAGACGGGTGGGGCGGCCCTCGCCACGCTGGGGACGGCCGACGCCGAGCGCGACGAGTGGGTCGACGACCAGTGGTGGCTGACCGTCGAACCGGCCACGCCCCTGCCGCTGCGCCCGATGGCCGCCGTGGCCCTCGTGCTGGCGGCCAAGGTCCTGCTCGGCCGGCCGTCGCCCGTCCCCGCCACCCGCAAGGAGGAGGACGAGGAGCGCTGGCCACCCTTCCCGCCCCCGTAAGGTTGTCCAGCATCGAGGCCGACACACGAAATGCGCTGGAAACCAGCCCTTGGCACCATGACGCGGTGGGCGACTTCATGGACGACTACCCCGTGGGCCCGGCGTGGGACGAGATGTTCGAGGCGCCCGGCCGGCCGCGGCCGCCCTACCGGGCCCTGCACGAGGTCCTCCAGTCGCTCTCCGCCGACGACTTCGCCAGCCGGTGCGCGGCCCGCGACCACGCCTTCCGCGACCAGGGCATCACCTTCTCCCTCTCGGGCGAGGAGCGGCCGTTCCCCCTCGATCTGGTGCCCCGCATCCTCTCGGCCCAGGAGTGGCCGGTCATCGAGGCCGGGGTCGACCAGCGGGTGCGGGCGCTGGAGGCGTTCCTGGCCGACGTCTACGGGCTCGGCCGCATCCTCGACGACGGGGTCGTGCCCCGCCGGCTGGTCACCAGCTGCGACCACTTCCACCGCCAGGCCGCGGGGATCGAGCCGGTCAACGGTGTGCGGGTCGTGGTCGCCGGCATCGACCTGGTGCGGGGGGCCGACGGCGAGTTCCGCGTCCTCGAGGACAACCTGCGCACGCCGTCCGGCATCTCCTACGTCATCGAGAACCGGCGGACCATGGCCCGGGTCTTCCCCGAGCTGTTCGCCAGCCACCGGGTCCGGCCGGTCGACAGCTACCCCGCCCGGCTGCTGGAAGCGCTGCGGGCGGCCACCCCGTCCGGCGTGCCCGACCCCACCGTCGTCGTCCTCACGCCCGGCGTCTACAACTCGGCCTACTTCGAGCACGCCTTCCTGGCCCGCCAGATGGGCGTCGAGCTGGTGGAGGGCCGCGACCTCGTCTGCCGGGGGAACGTCGTCTACATGCGCAGCACCGACGGCGAGCAGCGGGTCGACGTGGTCTACCGGCGGGTCGACGACGAGTGGCTCGACCCGCTGCAGTTCCGGTCGGAGTCGATCGTCGGCTGCCCGGGGATCGTCAACGCCGCCCGGGCCGGCAAGGTCACCATCGCCAACGCGGTGGGCAACGGCGTGGCCGACGACAAGCTGCTCTACACCTACGTCCCCGAGATCATCCGGTACTACCTGGACGAGGATCCCATCCTGGCCAACGTCGACACCTACCGCCTGGAGGACCCCGACGAGCTGGAGACCGCCCTCGGCCGGCTCCACGAGCTGGTGCTGAAGCCGGTGGCGGGATCGGGCGGCTACGGCCTGGTCATCGGCCCCGCCGCACCGAAGGAGGAGATCGACCGCATGCGCCACGTCATCTCCGCCGACCCCCGGGGCTGGATCGCCCAGGAGGTGGTGCAGCTGTCGACGTCGCCCACCCAGATCGCCGACCGCCTGCTGCCCCGCCACGTCGACCTGCGCCCGTTCGCGGTGAACGACGGTGAGCGGGTGTGGGTGGTGCCCGGTGGCCTGACCCGCGTGGCCCTGCCCGAGGGCAGCCTGGTCGTGAACTCCAGCCAGGGCGGGGGGTCGAAGGACACCTGGGTGCTGGCCGATCCGGGCGCCGCCCGCCCCGTCTACCGGCGCCGCCCCGTGCCTTCCAAGGTGCTGGGCCCGACCGGGGCCAGCTCGCCCCTCGACCCCGGACCGGCCGTCGCCCAGGCCGCCCAGCAGCAGCAGGGCCGGGAGCCGACGTGCTGAGCCGCATCGCCGAGTCGCTGTACTGGGTGGGGCGCTACGCCGAGCGGGCCGAGGACACCGCCCGCATCCTCGACGTCCACGTCCACCGCACGCTCGAGGACCCGTCGGTCGAGGAGGACGCCGCCTGCCGCGGCCTGCTGGCGGTCATGGGGGTCAAGGCCCCGGAGACCCCACTCGACAACGTCCATCTGCTCGGCATGCTGGCCTTCGACAGCGACAGCACGACGTCGATCGCCGGGGCACTGGTCGCCGCCCGGGAGAACGCCCGCAGCGCCCGCGACTCCATCTCCTCGGAGATGTGGGAGTGCCTCAACGCCACCTACAACGCCCTGCCCGGCGTGGTGGCCCGGGTGTCGGGCGGCTCGCCGCACGCCTACTTCGCCTACGTCAAGGAACGGGCCGCCATCCTCCACGGGCTGGCCGACTCCACCATGAGCCGGGACGACGGGTGGCTGTTCCTGGTCCTGGGTCGGAGCCTGGAACGGGTGGACATGACGGCCCGGCTCCTCTCGGCCAGCTTCGGCGACGGGTCGGGCCCGGCCGAGTGGGTCACCACCCTGCGGTCCTGCTCGGCCCACGAGGCGTTCCTGCGCACCTACCGCCGGTCGGTCGAGCCCGACCTGGTGGCCGAGTTCCTCCTGCTCGACCGCCTCTTCCCCCGCTCCGCCTTCAGCGCCCTGGCCCAGGCGGAGAAGTGCCTGGCCGAGCTCCAGCCGGGCGCCGGCCGGGCCGGCCTGGACGACGAGGCCCGCCGCGTCCTGGGCCGGGCCCGCACCGAGCTGGAGTTCCGCCGGGTGCACGAGCTGCTCGCCGACCTGCCCGGCTACCTGCACTCCCTCCAGGCCGCCTGCTCGGACGCCGGCGAGGCCGTCGCCCGCCGCTACTTCCGCCAGAGCGCCCCGCAGCAGTGGAGCCTGGAAGTGGCCGGAGGTAGGGAGTGACCAGCCGGTGACGTGGCGGATCGGCATCCGGCACGTGACCGGGTACGAGTACGAGCGGCCGGTCACGTCGTCGTACAACGAGGCCCGGATCACCCCCATCTCGAACGACCGGCAGCTGGCCTTGGAGTCGGCGGTGGACGTATCGCCCGCAGCTTCGGTCTACCGGTACTGGGACTGGTGGGGCACGCTCGTCCACTCCTTCGACCTGCACGACCCCCACGACGAGCTCGCCATCACCGGGACGTCGGTGGTGGAGACCAGCGGCCCTCCCGACCGGCCGGCCCCCATGGCCTGGGAGGAGCTGACCGCGCCTGCCGTGAGGGACCAGCACTGGGAGTTCCTGGCCCCGAGCCGGTACGTCCCCCTCGACGGCGGCGTGCTGGAGCTGGCCGCCCGGCTCGACCCCTCCCTCGACCCTCTGGAAACGTGCGAGGCCGTCCTGGCCATGGTGGGCGGACGCCTGCGCTACGAGCGGGGGACCACCACGGTGGCGACGACCGCGGTCGACGCCCTGCAGATCGGCGCCGGCGTGTGCCAGGACTTCACCCACGTCGCCCTGGGCCTCTTGCGGGCGCGCGGCATCCCCGCCCGTTACGTGTCCGGCTACCTGTACCCGTCGTCGGGGGCCGAGCCCGGGGAGGCGGTCGACGGCCAGAGCCACGCGTGGGTCGAGGCGTGGGTGGGTGACTGGGTGTCATTCGACCCGACCAACGGGAGCGCGGTGGGTGAGCGCCACGTGGTGATCGGCCGGGCCCGGGACTACGCCGACCTTGCGCCCCTGAACGGCATCTTCCACGGCGGCCCGGCCAAGGCCCTGGGCGTGACGGTGGAGCTCATCCGCCTGGCCTGACGCCATTTGTGCATCCCGCGTCGTGAACTGGCCGACTTCGGGCCGGATCACGACGGGCAGTGCACGAATCAGCCGTCGACCGGCTCGCCCATCTCCCGCAGGGCGGTGGCCAGGGCGCGGCACAGGCGGCGGGCGGTGGCCGGGCCCAGGTGGCCGACCACGCCCCTCCCGGCCTGGCCCACCTCCTCGAGGGTGAGTTCGACCCGCAGGTCGCCGCACGTCTCGCAGTCGTCGAGGAGGGCGACGGCCCACGCGGCCTGGGCCCGCTCGGGGTCGCCGGCGGGGTGGTCGTCGGTGCCGTAGTCAGCCAGCTTCTTCATCGCCGGCCACGCTAGGCACGTCGGCGAACAGGGCGCACAGGTCCTCCAGGTGGGCCCGCCAACCGGCCCGGTGGGCGGCGACCAGCGCACGTGGGTCAGGCAGCAAGTCCCAGCCGGTGTGGCGGACGGCGACCAGCGTGCCCCCGTGCTGGCGCTCGAGCCGCAGCTCCACCTCGGTGGCCGCCGGCCAGCCGTCGTCCTTCCAGGTCAGGCGGAGGAGGCGGGGCTCGATCACCTCGACGACCTCGCCGGTGGTGACCACCTGGGCGCCGGTGCCGTCGGTCCACCGCTCCTCCATGCGACCGCCAAGCGCGGCCTCGAGGTCGAGGTACGGCCACCACCGGGCCCGCCCCTCGGCCCCGACCACGGCTCGCCAGACGTACTCCCGAGGCCCGGCCACGACGACCGCCTCGTGCACGGCCAGGGCGGTGCCCGCGTACTGGGCCACCAGCTCGACGCCGGCGGCGGCCAGGTGCTCGCGCACGTCGGGGGGGCCGAGGACCTCCACCATGGCCCCCAGCCCGGCGATCTCGGCGGCCAGCGAGAACGCGCTGTGGCCACGCAGCTCGACCTCGACCCGCCCGTCCTCCACCGTCGGCCCGATGCGCACCCGGTTCCCGAACACCGACCGGCACATCCACACCGCGTCGGGACGCACCAGGGCCTGGGCCAGGACGGGGGTCCGCCGCTTGTCGACCTCGTCGGTGATGAGGCGCCACGCCTCGGTGAGGACGAACCCCTCCGGCCGCACCACCGGGTCGCCGGTGGGCTCGACCGCGGTCATGCGGTCCACCCGGAACGTCCGCAGCCCGGCCTCGGTGTCGGCCACCAGGTACCAGGCCGGGCCCTTGGCCGCCAGCCCCAGCGGATGGACCACCCGGCTGGTCACCGCCCCGTCCCGGGCCCGGTAGCCGAGGGTGACCTGCCGGCCCTCGACCACCGCCCGCTGCACCGGGTCGAGCAGGGCAGGAGTGCGCGGGGGAGAGGCGGGACGGTCCCACCCGGCCGGGTCGACGACGACCGCGGTGGACGCCGCCTCGGCGTGGGTCCGGAACGACTCGGGCAGGGCCCGCACCAGCTTGCGCAGGGCGGCCCGGACCTCGGGCGTAGCCGACGACGACGGCCCGGCCACGAGGAACAGGGCCCGGGCCTCGGACGCGGTCAGGCCGCTGAGGTCGGTGCGGCCCCCGCCGGCCAGCTGCCAGCCGCCGTTGCGCCCCTGCTGGGAGTAGATGGGCAGGCCGGCCATGCCCAGGGCGTCCAGGTCGCGGCGGGCGGTGCGCTCCGACACCTCCAGCTCCTCGGCCACCTCCGCCGCGGTGACCCGGCCGCGGGCCTGGAGCATGAGCAGGATGGCCACCAGCCGGTCGGCGCGCACGGGCCCGATCTTCGCGCCCTGAACCGGTCAACGGATGTCCGGTTCTCCGTGGTAGCCATGCCCGGTGCGGGTCCTCACAACGAGGGAGCTCAACCGGGCGCTGCTGGCCCGCCAGCTGCTCCTCGAACGGGCGCGGGTCACGGTGCCGCGGGCCCTGGAGCTGACGGGCTGCCTGCAGGCCCAGTACGCGCCCTCGATGTACATCGGGCTGTGGTCCCGGGTCGAGGGGTTCGGGAGGGACGACCTCACCCAGCTGCTGGAGGCCCGGGCGGTCATCCAGGGGACCCTCATGCGGGTGACGATCCACCTGGTGTCGCTTGCCGACTACTGGCCCCTGGCCCTGGCCGTCCGGGAGGCCCGCCGGAACCTGTGGCTGCGGGCCGTCCGCCACACCGCCACCACCGCCGATTTCGAGGAGGCGGCCAAGGTCGTCCGGGAGCGCCTGCGGGAGGGCCCCGTGCGCAGGACCGAGCTCGACCGCCTCGTGGGTCGGGACAAGGCCGTCGGCGTCGGGCTCTGGGTCGACCTGGTCCGCGTCCCGCCCTCGGGCACCTGGGAGCGCCGGCGGGCCGACCTCTACGGGCTGGCCGAGGACTGGCTGGGACCGCCACCGCCCGACCTCAGCGTCGAGGCGGCCACCGTCCACCTGGTGCGCCGGTACCTGCACGGGTTCGGCCCGGCCACCGCCGCCGACGTGGCCGACTGGGGAGGGCTGCGCACCGCGGACGTGCAGCAGGTGCTGAACGGGATGCGCCTCCGCCGCTTCACCACCGACGACGGGCTGCCGCTCTACGACCTTCCCCGTGCGCCTCTGCCCGAAGGGGCCACGCCCGCCCCCGTGCGCTTCCTGCCCACCTGGGACGCCAGCCTGCTGGTCCACGCCCGGCGCAAGGCCATTCTCGCCGAGGAGCACCGGTCGCTGATCTTCAACACCAAGACCCCGCACTCGGTCCCCACGTTCCTGGTCGACGGGGCGGTCGCCGGCACGTGGCGGTACGAGAAGGGCCGGGTGCACGTGAACCCGTTCGAGCCGCTCCCGCCGTCGGCCCGCAGGGAGGTCGACGAGGAGGCGGCCCGCCTGGCCGCCTTCCATGCCTGACAGTCACACCCGGGCCAGCACCTGGGCCGCGGCCCGCCGGCCCGACCGCACCGCCCCTTCCATGTGCCCGGCACCCACGTCGGCGGTCTCGGTCCCGGCCCACACCAACCGGCCGTCGAACACCGGCTCGGCCAGGGCCGGGTGGCCGTACCCGAGGGGGTCGCCGAACCAGACGACCACGTCGTTGGTGTAGGGGTCGTCGGACCAATCCCGCTCGAAGTACTGGGCCGGGTCGGCGGCCTCGGCGCCGAACAGCCGGCCCAGGTGGTCGAAGATCGGCTCCAGCCGCCCCTCGGGGCCCAGATCCCGGAAGGCGTGGTCGGGCGACACGAACCCCCAGAGGGCGGCCACCTCGCCCCCGGTGGTGCAGGCGTCGTGTACCTCGATCAGCGGGCCGGCCTGGCTGAAGGCCAGCCCGGACCGCCCGGCTTCCCGCCAGAACGCCGAGTCGTAGACGGCCACCACCTTGAGCGCGGTGGACATCCACGTGGGCGTCCCCTCCATCACCTCGATGAGCTCCGCAGGCAGGGACGGGAAGAAGGTGATGCCGGCCGAGACCAGCCGGGGGGGGACGGCGACGACCACGGCCGCGCACGGCAGGTTCGACCCGGACCCGCTGGGATCGGCCACCGTCACCGTCATCTCCGAGTCGCCCGCCGACACGACCGTGACCTCCCGCTCCAGCACGACCGCGCCGGCGGGCAGCCCGTCGGCCAGGCGCTGGCACAGCTGCTGGGTGCCGCCCACGAACCGGAGCTCGTTGGGTGATGGCGGCGGCAGGTCGACGCCGCGGGGGGCGGCGCCCGCCCCCTCGTCCACGACCGCTTGGCCGTCCCGGTACTGCGGGAAGGCCTCGAGCCCGAGGTCGGCGGCCAGCGCCCGCACGCCCGGCTGGTTCGACCAGTGCCACGTCGCTCCCAGGTCCACCCAGGCGCCCTCGCCCAGGCCCTCGGGGACGATCGTCCGGATCCGCCCGCCGACCGCGGCCCGTGCTTCGACCACCGTCACCGACCGGCCGGCGCGGTGGAGGGCGTGGGCCGCGGTCAGGCCGGCCAGCCCGCCCCCGACCACGACGACGTCGCTCAATCGGAGATGTTCCTGCAGCCGACGACCTTGGTCGGCCGCACCCGTACGAGGACCTCGCCGGGCATGTCGATCACGGGAGCGAGCATACGGCCCGCCCGTCAGCCCCCCGCCTAGGCCGCGCCCACCTCGCCGACCCGGTCCTCGTCGACCCACTCGACCTGGCAGTGGAGGTTGCACCGCTGCTCGCCCTGGCCGCCCCGGACCCGGCGGGCCACGTCGCCGATCATCACCAGCACGTTGTGGGCCAGCACCCGGCCCCAGGCGTACCCGCTCGACCCGTCCGCCCGCACGACCAGGGGCGAGACGTCGTCCACGTGGGCGGAGACCCGGTCCCCGTCGATCAGGACGTGCAGGCTGCCCAGCGGCGAGATCTCCCGGTAGCTGGTCCTGCCCGGATGGAAGATGCCGCCCAGGAAGCTGTCGCGGCGAAACCGGGGGTCGGCCTCGAGGGTCTTGACCAGGTCGCAGACCGCGGCGTGGTCCACCTGGTCCGGGATGGAGACGTCGTGGTGTGTTCGCATGTCGGCAGGTCTACGGAGCCGCCGCTGTGATCGGATGACTGGGGAACGGGGCATGAACGGTTCAGCGACTGTCGACCAGAGGAGCAACAGGTGCGTTTCCGCAGAGATGCAGGGCTGGACACCTCCCAGATCTCCGACCGCAGGGGGGCGGGGCCGCTCGTCGCCGGTGGAGGGGGTGTCATCGGGCTGATCGTCCTGGTCATGTCGCTGCTGAACGGTGGTGGGGGAGGCGGCCTGCCCGACAGCTCCGTCGGCGACCTCAAGTCGGACCTGTCGGCCAACTGCCAGACCGGCGAGGACGCCAACCAGCGGGACGACTGCCGGATCGTGGCCGTGGTCAACAGCGTCCAGGCCTACTGGGAGGAGCGCCTCCCGAGCTACCGGCCGGCGACCACGGTGTTCTTCAGCGGGGGCACCAACACCGGGTGCGGCTCGGCCAGCTCCTCGATCGGCCCCTTCTACTGCCCGGCCGACGAGAAGATCTACATCGACCTCGGCTTCTACGAGGACCTGCGCAACCGCTTCGGCGCCCAGGGCGGGCCCTTCGCCGAGGCCTACGTGATCGCCCACGAGTACGGCCACCACGTGGAGAACATCCGGGGCGTGCTGGCCCGGGCCCGCAGCCAGGAGACCGGACCGCAGAGCCCGGGCGTGCGGGTGGAGCTCCAGGCCGACTGCATGGCCGGCATGTGGGCCAGGGGGGCAGTGTCGACCAGATTCATCGAGGAGCTGACCGACGCCGACATCCGGGACGGGCTCGATGCCGCCGCCGCCATCGGCGACGATCGCATCCAGGCCCAGACCCAGGGTCAGGTGAGCCCCGAGTCCTGGACGCACGGATCGGCCGAGCAACGCCAGAACTGGT